>DAOVKH010000186.1 GCA_030631875.1 Deltaproteobacteria bacterium
AGATGCGTTGGAGCATCTGATTCTTTTCATCACCTCGCCAGTAAGCACCGGCCTGAGTCGTAAGCTTATAGGCCTTAAGGCGTCCCGTTGACGGAAGGTGCGGGCCTCGACAAAGGTCTACAAAGTCATCACCCTGCCTGTATATCGTAATCGTATCGCCCTCTGGTAGCTCTTCTATCAGCTCTACCTTATAGTCCTCGCCCATAGTGGAGAATAACTTTATTGCGTCCTCGCGAGAAAGCTCTTCTCTACTAAAAGGACGGTTAGCGCGAACTATCTCCTTCATCTTCTTTTCGATCTTTACGAGATCTTCTGGCGTGAAGGGTGTCTCTACATCAAAGTCGTAGTAAAATCCATTTTCGATCGTTGGGCCAATGGCGAGCTTTACGCCCTTGAATAACGCCCTTACGGCCTCGGCCATTATGTGTGCCGCCGAGTGGCGGTATATCTCAACACCTTCTGGCGTATCTACCGTTACAGGGGTTAGCTCTACGTCGCTATCCGAAAGAACCGTTGTAATATCTGTCGCTACATCATTGATTTTTACGGCAACGGTCTTCTTCAATAGCCCCTTATCGAGTGCCTTCATGGCCTCGATTATGGTCGTTCCTGCGGGGAAATCCTCGGCTACGTCTGTAGCCTCGCCCCCTACTGCCTTTAATGTAACCTTTGCCATAGTAACCAATAAAGAGATGCCAACTGCCATTAAACGTTAGATAAAACTAACATTACAGCTGTCTCAGCACCCTCTCCGAATAAGATATGGTAGGCACGGGCGGTTTCGAACCGCCGACATCTACCGTGTCAGGGTAGCGCTCTCCCGCTGAGCTACGCGCCTATATATAGATAGACCACTACCTGAGGAGAAACCCTCCTAAGGTCAATATAGAATTCTAACATAATGAGCGACGCAGTCAAGGGAATTATTGCGGTTTTGCCTCTACTTTACCAAAGATATTATAGGGATATCGGGGTATAGATAAAGCCCCTACCTCCGATGTTGGCCTTCGGCTCGTACTATACTTTGCGAGAGGTTATGGAATAGATCCTTGGTCTCGCCGTCTACGGCCTCTTCACTCGTTCCTTTAAAGACCATGGCCTTTAAAAGCTTATGGCGGGCATCTGACAAAAGCTCGTACTTTATATCGAATGTCAGGGCGCGCTTTGCTCGCGCCAAGAGTTCGCCGACCTTATCTATATAATTACCATACCTGAGCGTGGATTTATCCTCAAGCTCTTCAATAGATAGAACGAGCCTTACCGATGCCTTAGCGCCATTATTTTTGCCATAAGAAGCTTCAGCCATTGCGAGGTCTAATACTTCTACGAGATACTCGTCAACGGCAGGCTTAAATCGTTCAGCGCATTCAAGAGGGTTTGGGTACAGTACATTGGTATCGGTGCAAAGCACCTCTACGACACTGGCATTAGATATAAGGCGCACCTTATCGGCTATCTCGACTCGTGCAAGGGCATTGGCCTTTGCTCTCTTAACAGAGTAAGTATCCTTACCGCCGACCTTTACGGATGCCGTTATATCGCCATTCTTTAACGAAGGACTGGAACTCTTTGATGTCGGAGCCGATACGCACGCCGTTAGCGAAAACGTTACCGCAATAAAAAAAGCAAATATAATATTACGCATACACTTACTCTCCTATCAATCTCTTCATTAACCCTGAGGCCGTCTCAATGGCGACACCCGTGGCACGCGCTGACGCCTCTGAATAGCCACGCGTCTTCTTGGAACTCTCGTCACCCTCGCCCTTATAGAGCGCGTAGGCGACCTTATCGAGCGTATGGGTCTTAAGCTCGACGGGCGTTGGGTGGTCGTATAGAACGACGACATTCCAATCGTCTTGCTTACGAGCCTCTTTCATTATTCTACCGACAACGAGCTTATCGAAGTCTTCTATAGCCTTAAGTTTATGATCAAGCCTTCCCTGATGGCCTGCCTCATCAGGAGCTTCTACATGTATGCAGACAAAGTCCTTTGTCTTAAGGGATTCAATGGCATACTCGGCCTTTGCGTTATAATCGGTATCTATGTAGCCTGTAATGCCGGGGACATCTATAACATCAAGCCCTGCGTATACGCCAAGGCCGTTCAGGAGATCTACGGCAGATATGATTGAGCCTTCGATGCCGTATAGTTCTTTTATCGTCGGCATCTTTGGCGCGCGACCTTGCCCCCATAGCCATATGGAATCGGCCGTCGGTTTTCCCTCGGCTCTGCGCTTGATATTTACAGGATGGTCTCTTAATATATCCTCTGAAAGACGCATCAGTTCATTTAATTTATCCGCACCCTCACCGCTTGGCAGGTGCGCTTCTATCGGCTTATCGCTTATGTCATGAGGCGGTGTCGTCTCTGCGCCCACCATGCCGCCCGCCCATACCAACAGATGGCGATAGACCTTGCCGGGATAGAACCTCACACCTTCTTTTAAAAGTTCTCTATCGAGTGTCTTGACAATCTCTTCGGCCTCTTCCGTAGTAATATGACCGGCGCTATAGTCGGCCATAATCTTTACGCCATCGACTTCAGATATGGTAACGAGGTTACACCTGAATGCCGCTTCATCTGAGGCGAGTTCAACGCCGATATTTGCGGCCTCCAGAGGCGCGCGTCCGCTATAGTACTCCGCTGGCGAATAACCCAAAATACTCATATTCGCAACATCACTGCCGGGAGGGAAACCCTCCGGTACGCTATTAAACATGCCAAGCTCGCCGACCTCGGCGATAAAGTCCATATTGGGCGTAGCGGCGGCCTCAAGCGGAGTCTTACCACCCAATGAAGCAATCGGCTCATCGCCCATGCCGTCGCCAATTAAGATTATATATTTACTCATAATAAAAAATCTTTTCAGATATAAGTTTTGTGCTACTTACCTTGAGTTACTTTCTTACCAACAAAGCTATCCGTAATCCATCCAACCTTAGAATTAACTACCGACTGTATTTGTATGTATTCTCTACCACCCATCTTTACGGTATCCAGAACTTTCACGACAGCTCCCTCACACTTCAAACCTTTATCGACTCGCCCACTAGCCGACAACTTTCCCGCAATTCTTGCACCGTTAGCGATACCTCCAGGCTGAGTCCATATGTTTATTATTGGTAACTCTAATACCCCATTTTCACATCCGGTAATATGAAAGACGTCACCCTTCTTAACTTCCGCGGCCTCAACAGAGACAATCAATGAGAAGCTGAATAAAAGGCATGCAATAAATATTTTCATTTTACGACCTTCCATGCTTTAAAAATTACTATATCCCCATCGCCTTTACTACATCTTCTATCGTCGCAGAGACCTTCGTAGGCTGAACCGATACACCCATTGCCGTATCCGGGTCTTTAAGGCCGTGGCCTGTGAGCGTACATACGACAACCTCGCCGCCTGTGAATAATCCCTTTTCCTTCATCTTTATAACACCTGCCAG
>DAOVKH010000159.1 GCA_030631875.1 Deltaproteobacteria bacterium
ATAAGGAGGTTTAATAGCCATGAAAGCAACTGCAGAAGCAGAGAAGAGTACGGCCATAATAAAAAAGTTTGTAACCCTTGGCCTCGGTAATGAACGTTACGGCATTGAGGTAAGTAAGGCAAAGGAAATTATCGCACGTTACGAGATAGTGCCTCTGCCTAAAACACCTGACTTTATAGAAGGCATGATATCCCTGAGAGGGGAGATTATACCTGTCGTGGACCTGAGGAAACGGTTTAGCCTTGCGGCAAAAGAGAGGGACGCCGAGACCCGTGTTATCGTGATAGAGCTTCACGAATTTACGGTGGGCATACAGGTCGACAAGGTGCATGAGGTTATGAAGTTATCTGAGGATGATATTGATCCTCCGCCGGCACTCGTATCGGGCCTTAAGGCCGACTACCTTGAAGGTGTTGCCGAAGTAAATAGTCTCTTGATAGCCATACTGAACCTCGATGAGATATTTTCGACGAGTGAGAAGTTAGTTCTAAGTGGTGTGGAAGACGGCGGAGCTGAGAAAAACAGGTCAGAAGTCTCAGTGAGTACGCCTGCACCTGAGGTCGTAAAGAATGCTCCCCCGACAGCCCTTAGTGCTCAGATATCCCCGGATGGGATGGTAGAGTATTGCGGCAAATCATACTTCGTGGGGAAGAGGCAAAAGGGCAAGAACGTCGTCTTGGAAGAGGTCGGTGGTATATTAAAGGTCCTTGAGAACGGAGAAGTCCTCAAAGAGTTCGACGTATAGAGTGGCTAAGATTATATCCATAGGCAACCAAAAGGGTGGTTGCGGTAAGACGACTACATCGGTCAACCTTGCCGCAGGCCTCGCCCTATTGGGGAAGACCGTATTGCTTGTAGATATGGATCCGCAGGGCAATGCCTCTTTGACATTCGGCATTAATATAGAGGACATTCATATCTCGATTGCCGACATACTGCTCGACAATGATATAGAGTTTAAATATAATATCTTCAAGAAAGGCCCTATACATATAGCACCGTCAAACCCAACGCTGAACCTCGCGGAGGAACGTCTCTATAGTATGACCGACAGGTTTAAGAGACTCAGCTTTAGGCTCGAAGAGGTGCGTGATCGTTACGACTATATTATAATAGATTGTCCGCCGAGTATAGGCGTATTGACGACCAACGCGCTTATGGCGAGTGACGGCGTTATCATACCGGTCGATGTCGGCTTCTACGCGCTCGTCGGTGTAAGGCAATTTCTTGCTAAGATAGAAGACGTAAAAGAACTCAATCCAAAGCTTGAATTAATGGGCGTTGTCGTAACAAGGTATAACGAACGCAATGTTATCTCAAGGGAAGTTCTCGGTAAGGTCAAGGACGCTTTTGGTGATAAGCTATTCAAGACTCCGATACGACATGACGTAAAGCTCATAGAAGCGCCGGGACACTTAAAGAGTGTCTTTGAACATAGTTGGCGCGGGCGTGGAGCTGAAGATTATTTAAACTTCGCAAAAGAGGTCTCTAAATGCAAAAGATAAGACGCGGAATGGGCAAGGCCGCAAAGGGTCTTGACCTGATAAAACCTATGCGTTCAAAGCTGGCCGCTGAACTCGTGGCTCCTCCGGAACCACCTCAGGGAGTTGTTACGGCGGTAGAGCCTTATTACGATCCAAAGGTCATATCCCTAAGTGTTCTTAAAGCTATCGGTAAGAACGCCGAGGACGGCTTTGAGGTTCGTTTCTATCTAAGTGACAAAAGAGAGTTCGCTATATTGGGTGACAGAGGTGGTCTTAAAAACCTTCAGCCGCTTGAACCATTCGACGAAGCAAAGGACAGGATAATCGAGGCTCACAACGGTGAGGCGGTTAAGATAGAGATTCTTACCGATGATGATTATATTACATTTTCATCGTACGGTGATTTCCTCGAATGGGTGGAGTTGGATTAACGTTAGCCTTGGAAGATTCTTTAATATATACGATACCGTCGGTCTTGAGTACGGCGAGTTGCTCGTCGGCAATCCCCTCCCGCCTGACATATTCGCATAATTTAATGAGCACATATCCGGTGATCAATGTTTAAGCATCTTAGTATAGGCACGCAAGTCCTCCTATTGATAGGCTTTGTATTCTTAGGCGGGTTTTTCTTCACCTATCTTTATTATAGCTACTCCTATGGTGATGAGGTTGATGCTATAATCTCAGAGAAGGTCGATGAGGTGAAGTCTATCTTCAAGATTGAGGCTGAGACGACGACTGACATATTGTCGGCAACTCTTGAGGTTATTCTGCGAGATAAGGAGATGACGCGGCTCTTTATTGAAGGTAAGAGAGGGGAGCTCTATAGATATGGTACGCCATTATATGAGAGTTTTAGAGCCGGATTCGGTGTGACTCATATCTACTTTCATATGCCTGACGGGAAGAATTTTTTAAGATTTCATAACAAAGCTTTTAATGGAGATATAATAGAGAGAGATACCCTTAATAGGTCTCGTGAGAGCGCTGGAGAGGTAAGCGGTTTCGAGATTGGTGAGACTTCCGTAGCTCTCAGGGTTGTAGCGCCGTTATACTCCGGCGGTGAGATTAAGGGTTATGTTGAGATCGCTCAAGACGTTGAGTTCTTTATAGATAAGATGGTCAAGGACTTTGGCGGAGACTATGCTGTAAGTCTTGAGAAGAGTTTTGTCAATAAGGAGCGTTGGGCTGAATATGCAAAACATATGGAGCAACCTTTCGACTGGGATTTTTCGGAGCACCACGTATGGTCCAATAGAGATTTAAGGTTGCCGGGCTCCGGGGATTGTTTCACAGAGACTAATATTTTACGTTATGGCGGTGATAATGATGACTTCGCCATAAAGATGGGAGGCAATCTCTGCGGAGCGTTGAGTTTAATGGAGTCCGCCGGGAGTAAGAGACACTTCGGAGAGTTCTTCTTCTTTGTAAGTATGGCTAAAGAGATAGCTCATGCCGACAATATGCGCGTTACTTTGTTTATAGCGCTTCTTGCGCCGTTTGCAGTGACGTCGTTCTTTCTATGGCTTCTTATAAGGCAATCGATAGCAGTGCCGGTTAGGATGTTGGCAGGTGTTGCCTCCAGAATATCCGATGGAGATTTTAGTGATAGGATTGATGTCAGATCCATGGATGAGATAGGTCTGCTCGGTGCCGCTATGAATGAGATGGCCGACCAGCTTGAACACTATCGCGTGGAGATGGAAGACCTTGTGGAAAAGCGCACGAGTGCATTGATGAGTGCCAATAACGAACTCCTCGGCGCTAATAGAGAGGTAAGGGGTGCTTATATCCGCCTCGAGAAACAGACAGCAGAGCTTGAAGGTGCTTACAATGAGCTTGAGGGTCTCAATGAAGAACTCCAGAGCCTTGAAAAGCTCAAGATAGAGTTCCTTCAAACTCTATCGCATGAGTTGAGAAGTCCTCTCACTCCTATACTTGGTTATTTGGAGATAATGAGAGACGGTGATGCCGGAGAATTAACCGAGATGCAAATCGGCATTATTCAGGAGATGCTGATAAGTTCCAGAAATTTGCAGATGGTCATGGACGAGCTCCTTGAATCAGCTTCACTTCAGGCCGGAAGGCTTTATCTGGAGCTGACGACGGTGGATATGAAGAAGATATTCGAACACATACTGGAAGACCTTAATAAGTACGCCGATGAGGCGGAGATACATATAGATGTAGATATGCCGGAGGAAGAATTATTGCTCACCGGTGATAAGAAGAGGCTCTACGAAATATTCAATCATCTTCTGAGAAATGCGGTCAAGTTCAGTAAGAGAGAAGGGCGTATTAGTGTTAGAGCGTTGAGGCTTCCCGATGGCGTGGAGGTTACCATAGCTGATAGAGGAATAGGCATTGCCGACGATAAGCTTAACTTGATATTCGAGGCATTTTATCAGGTCGACTCATCTTCAGCGAGATTCTATGAGGGGGTCGGGCTGGGGCTCTTCCTTGTTAAAAAACTTGTGGACGCGCATAACGGAACGGTTGCCGTTAGCAGTAAGGAAGAGGAAGGAACGACCTTTAAGGTCTTTATACCATTTACGCATAATGAAAAAGGGCGTTAGAGAATTCTTATTTTAATTCCCTTGTATCTTTGGAAGGAGTAGTTATGGCTGAGACGAGAGATGTCTTTGAGGTGCTTGATCGCGCTATAGAGATAGAGATGAAGGCCGCGGAGCTGTATAAAATATTTTCCAAGAAGTTTGCGGAAAATGAGATAGCCAGATACCTTTGGAGTACTTTGTCGAGTGAGGAAGAAGGGCACGCCGATTTTTTGAGATCCGAGAAGAAGATG
>DAOVKH010000084.1 GCA_030631875.1 Deltaproteobacteria bacterium
AACAGACGGCGGTGGCGGATGAACAACCCTCCTCGTCGTCGAAGGCTCGCCCAATGAAGCCACGTGGCTATATGTGGTGTAGGCAAAGACGAGCGGAAGAATAAGCAATAGCAGATACCTTAAGAGGCTCCGCCCGTATAGAACCCTGATGATGGGATTGAATAACTCGGCAGAACCCTCGTCGGTCGATGTCATTACAAGCAGTATTACAATGATACTCAATATCATATATATACTTAAGACACTCGCCGGCAGAGGCGTACCCGTTATAATCGTCGGCACCTTAAAGAGAAGGTAGACGACCACTACGGCAACTATAAATTTAATGGGTGCGGTCGCCTTCATCTTGCACTTCCTCTTAAAGAAACTCCTTCAATATAATCTACTACAGCCCGAACCTCTCGCTCCGTCAATTCGGCAGGCGGCAGAGTAACACTCTTCATAGGGCTCGGCTCTCCCTTAAGCGCAAATCCCTCGACTACATAGACCGAAGGGCGTAGCATTGATTCACGTATATACGCGCGCGCGTCTTTGGCACTACCTCTATAGGCCGAGTCATTTATGCGTAACGCCGCCACGTTGAATATATCTTTAAGCGATGGTGCGCGCCCGCCACTGCCATCGTGGCATAGCGCGCACGCTCCTCGCCCGTGGTAGATGCGTTTGCCTAATGTCATTAAGTCCTCTCTTAAATCTTCTGTCGTATTACTTCCGGGCATATTGATGACGGGTGGCGGCGACGGCTCAATGCGAGGAACATGCAACTCAACGTATGCCGTATAGAGGAGTACGACGCAGACGGAAAATATGACGACCTTTAGATTAGAGCTCATCTCTATCACCGAGTTCATCTTCGCCTCCGAGCCAGCGCCGGTTCAGATAAAATATAAATACTATCATCGACATGAAGACGAGCGTCCCTATAGAGACCACGCGCGTTGCCTCCTGTATCGAAGGCGTGAATGCCTCTGGCGAGTTATCGCGAACGACCCCATATACGTGCCAGTGCTTGCGTATCGCCGAACGCACAAAACCCATGAGCCCCATGAGCCAAGTAAAACTGACGGCAAGGAGTATGAGGGCGTACTGGCTTCTATCACCTATCTCGCCCCACCGAAGCCTCCACTCCTGCCGTGCGTGGCGGTAGATAAAGAACTCCAGTATAGAGACGACCGTTATGGCTATGAGCGTCGATAGTACCTGAATGACACTTGAGATAATCTTATATGTTGAGTCGGCAAAGTAGCCGTAGTAGACACCGACAAAGATTATATTCACGACGGCCGCCGTCATTACAGCCGCCTGTATTGCCTTTAAAGAACCGGCCCTCTTATGAACGGCCTCTCTAGGCGCGCGACGGTAGAATATAAAACTTATGAATGTAGCGAGTATCATTATATTAACGGCAATGTTCTTGGCAGGCATCAACCCAAGAGGTGCAAGCAACGGATGGTAGCTCCCGCCCATAGCGGCACTCTCTGTTGGGCTAAGTATCGGGTTATGCGGTGTTAGCCAGACTAAGAACGAGACGGCAACGGCAACGGCTATATACTTTACATACGGCAGGTAACGCCTGCCTCCGAAGACCCTCTCAAGTCCGCACCATAGATAATAATTGACGGCCAAAAAGAGCGCGCCTATAAGCACGGCCTGCACGACAAAGACCCAGCCGAATATTCCGCCCATCAACCCCATGCCCATCTCCTGGCTATAGGCGTATATCTCTGCCGTTAGCCAATAGCCCGCAAATGGCAGAGGCAACAATGCGGCGATGGATATTATACTTGCCGTATAACCCATCCAATCGTAGTGGGCACGTTCTTCTTTACGGCGCGCCGATAAGAACCTATAGGCGGCGTAAGCCGCCACTATCGCACCGCCGAATGCTATGTTGGCTATAAACCTGTGGAGGTTCATCGGGTGCCAGAGCGGATTGTTTATCGCCTCGAATAAGCCAGCCTTCAATACGCCGTAGCGATCAACTCCGGCAGGCGTCATCATGAAGGTCGTCCATGCGTTGGCGATGAACATTATAGCCGTGCCCGTGATATTAAGGGTAAAGCCGATGAGTATGTGTACGCGTTTGCTACGCCCTTTGCTCATAGCCTTCCACCTGAAGCAATAAACGTAGAGCAAGACCGCGTCAATTAAGAATATCGCTATATAAAAGAAAAAAGTCGGGCTGAAGATATCTGTCATATAGCCCATGAACTTCGGATAAAAGAAGAAGAGTGCTATAGCAAATACTATGCCCAGGGCGACGGTAAAGATGTGTGCCGTAGTGCTTACGCGTATGAACTCGCGCGCCAAGCGGTCGTAACGACCATCTTTAGTAAGAACGCCTACGACCTCAAGGATTAATACGAATATGGGTACGGCAAGTATAAAGGCCGCAAACCAGAGGTGGGTCTGTGCCAAGAGCCAGACGGTTATGCGTGGGCTTACGCCTATGGTTCTATAGGCCTCAGAGCCTTCGGCCATAGGCGCACCAAAGGCCTCCGCCGTAAAGACGAAGGACAGGAGTGCTATAAAGAAGATGCCTCTTATGGCAAGCTTACCCCCCATAGACAAACGAAAGCCCCTTTGCGCTTAGAACCAAGACGTCGAACAGAATAAAGAGGCCGCTCAAGACGACCGCCGACAGAGCGTATAACACCGCGTGCTTCATAAGATTAAACCCCTAATACTTTGATATTGTATATAACTTTATACCACAAATAGGGGTCTCTTTAAAACTTCTCTTCTTTATGCGATGAGGTTACGTGAGATAGTACAAAAAGGAAAAGAGCAGAGGAAGCCCAACTCCCCTGCTCTTTTATCGTTGAGGTATCCTGGAGGCGTAAAAGGAAGGAAGTTTCTACGCCCTTACTTCCATCCCAGCCGGTTGAACCGTGGCCTGGGATACAACAAGCTCTGAATCGGCTTTAATCTGATGCCATACGTTCTTTGGCGCAAGCACTACACAGCCAGCCTCAAGTGCAATGGTCTCTTCCGTGCCATCATCAAGGTAAAAAGTTCCCGTACCCTCGTGAACAAAGAATACCTGATCGCCCTCAGGATGCCTATGGTAGGCAAGCACCTGACCGGCCTTAAAGTAATATGTATCCTGACCAATACTATCGGTCTTTATGTAAGATACCTTCTTTACCGCATCCTCGGAAAGTTCTTTCTTTGCAATAACGTTGACTGCTTCCATTGTAAAATATTCCTCCCTGTTGTTTTTAGTTTTTGAGTAAAGCCGGTGAAATACTTAACAATTTCATTCCCGACCATTTCACTCAGGTATAGTGTAGCTTAGAATTTGCGAGCTGTCAACAGGGGCGTTAATTTTTATTGAAAAAAATTCTGACCACTGTAGTATCAGGCAACCCCTTGAAATAAAGTGCCCTGCGTGCTAATCTAATGGCTCTTTCATTAAAAAAATACGGAGTTCTAAGAAATGGCTATAACGGAAAAAGAAGTCTTACGTGTGGCAGAGCTTGCAAGGCTTAATCTCACTAAGGAAGACGCTACGACCTACACAACTCAACTCCAGCGCATACTCGCCCACGTTGAGAACCTATCTCAGGTAGATACCGAAGGTGTTGAGCCGATGACGACGGGATGTAGCGCGGATAAGAAGTACGCATTGCGTGAAGATGTAGTAGAAAAACCACTGTCGAGAGAAGATGCGCTTAGAAACGCCCCCGAGCAGGAGAGCGGCTGCTTTAAAGTACCGCAGATAATCGAATAACAATGAAGCACCCGTTACCTGCCTTGTTTCACCTCTTCAAGCAGTTGCCTGTACTTACCCTCTAAGACCCTATATAGTTCTCTGTACCTTACCATCTCTTCTTTTGAGAGGACGGCTGCGACGGCCCTATTCCTCGTCTCATATATGGCGACGATCGCCTCGCGGTTCTCCAAAAGCCCGTCAATGGCGGCCTCACGCCTCTCCATATAATCGGGAGAGGCTTTGGGTATCCCTATAACCTTACGCACAAGAAAGAGACGGGCTAAGTAGATGGGGCGTGTGTCCATATCGTACTCACCCAATATAGAGACTACCTTACCGACCTTAATGTCGCTTAGAGCAAGCTCATCCTTGAACCAACCCCTGCGCGCGTCTTCAATGGCTGACCACGCATCATCGGCGTTACCTCCGCCCTCTTCCATAAAGTAATGTATTTCTGTATAGACGCTTACCTCACCATATGCACCATAATAGATTGTTTCTTCAAATGCCACGTCACCCTCTATCGCGTCGACGTAATCTGCCTTTACCAAAGATTCCCTCTTTTGCTCTAAGACTGCGTCGACTTCCATAACAGGAGAGTAGCCATGCAGACCAACGGCTTCACCCTCAGGAGCCGTAGCTGTGTTTAAGGTTGGAGCACTTGGCACGGCCTCCTCTAAGGTCGCCCTCTTCTTTACGGACTTTATCTTTAAGGGCTTCGCCACTTGACGCCCTACACTCACTGGCTCGGCCTCTTCTTTACCGGCCTCTTCCTTAAAGGAGGAGTCGATAGATACCTCTACCCTATCCTCCTGAACACTTGGCAGAGGTGAGGTGGTCTTTGCCTTAGCCGCCAACTTCTCTGTAGCCTCGAATTGCCTCTCCATACTCTTAGACTCAGGCACCGTAGCGACATCTGCAAGCTCGGCTATATGGTTCTCCTTCTTTGCGTCGTTCCATACGGACGTACCGACGAATAACAACAGCACGGCGGCCACAGGGATGATCGTACTTGCGTAACGACGGAAGGTACTCGCCCTGTGCTTTGGAGGCAGAGAGACCACCCGACCCGTAGATATCTTTAGCTCTTGACGGACGGCTCTCTCCATAATATCAAATGCCTCGGGCGTAGGCATGGGAGGCTCTGCTGAATCACTCCTACCAGTGCTAACGGTATCGGGCGCTGACTTAAGCTCTGTCAATAGGAGACGCATCTCGCTCAGCTCAGCAAGGCATATGGCACACTCCGGCAGATGCGCGTCAATGAAGCCCGCATGCTTCGGGTCGAGCAACCCCTCTGCCATATCTATTAACAGACCCGATTCTTTTATCTCGTTACACTTCATCTTGCCCCGCTAATTTTTATCCTTAAGGTTCTTTATTGCGTGGTGGTAATTGGCCTTTACCGTGCCGACCGAACGCCCTAAGAGCTCGGCTATCTCAACGTATGTGAGATCTTCGTATATGCGAAGCATAAGGGTCTCTCTCTGCGCCGAAGGCAGAGCGTCGACGCACTCTCGTAAGACGGCTGCCTCTTCGCCCTCTGCTACCGCCTCGGCGACTCCCTGCAAGGGTGAGACACTCGTAGCCTCTAAGAACTCTTCCTTACTCGCACTCGAAAAGGCCGGATCTCGCGCCAAGCTCCTTCGATGGTTCTTCGATAAGTTTACGGCTATCTTAAATAACCACGTACGAAACTTCGACCTACCCTCAAAGCCCTCGGCCTCTTGGAATACCTTTACAAAGGTCTTCTGGGTCAGCTCCATGGCATCATCGACATTACCCACCATGCGATAGATAAAGCAGTACAGCGCTTCTTTATGACGGCCAAAGAGTTCAGTAAAAGCACCTTCATCGCCGTCGATATAGCTTTTAAGGAGTACAATATCCAAATCCATATATCAGAGCCTTTGTATAGATAAGCTCCCAATAACTTAGACACCGCGGGAGTCGATATGGTTTAGTCTACATACTTAAGATACCACGAAGCGGTAGCGCGGACAAGGAGAGTAAATCCTACTCTATTACTTTTCTACGGTTTTATGGCACTTTTTGCCCTGTTTACCCTATAAAATAGAATACCGGGCAACCAACGCTTAACCGTCCCGTCACCAATATCTTCCACACCGCCGTCTTAACGAATACTCTGAGCATAGGCGTATAAAAAAGGTGTTTGTAAAAAGCGGGCTAACGAGTTATAATAATCCACTTCACCACCGTAATCTCTACTTAAAAAGGATACTCTTTTCTTGGATATAATAGGACTGACCATAGAAGAGGCCGGTAAAAGGCTTCGCTCGAAAGAGATAAGCTCCGTTGAGCTGACTGAGGCATACCTCTCACGCATAGATACGGTAGACACGGGCGACGACGCTATCTCGGCCTACCTACACGTAGCAAGAGACTCAGCCCTCGCCTCAGCGAGAGCGGCTGACGCACGCATAGCCGCAGGCAAAGACCTGACACCACTTACAGGCATCCCCATCGGTGTTAAGGATATATTCTCGACCAAGGATATGCCGACAACGTGCGCCTCTAAGATACTCGAAGATTACACGCCACCTTACGACTCGACTGTAATCGCTAAGCTCAAGGCGGCCGGAGCGGTAATCATCGGCAAGCTCAATATGGACGAGTTCGCCATGGGCTCTTCGACCGAAAACTCAGCCTTCGGCAAGACGAGAAACCCGTGGAATAAGGAGTGCGTCCCGGGAGGCTCAAGCGGTGGCTCTGCGGCGGCCGTCTCGGCCTCAACGTGCGTGGCAAGTATCGGCACAGATACGGGCGGCTCTATCAGGCAACCTGCGGCACTTTGCGGTGTCGTTGGCCTTAAACCAACCTACGGGCGCGTATCACGCTACGGAATGATAGCCTTTGCCTCTTCGTTAGATCAGGGCGGGCCATTTACAAAGAGTGTAAGAGACGCCGCAATCATGTTAAACGTGGTGGCAGGACATGACCCAAAGGACTCGACCTCGCTTGAAGCACCTGTGCCAAACTACACAGAAGGCCTTGACAATGACAAGGGCGTTAAGGGTCTAAAGATAGGAATTCCAAAAGAATACTTCATAGACGGCATAGACCCGGAAGTACGCGCATCAATAGACAAAGCCATTGAGTTCTATAAAAAATCAGGTGCTGAGCTTATAGATATAACCTTGCCGCACACTGAGTATGCCGTAAGCGTATACTACCTCGTCGCTACGGCAGAGGCTTCGAGCAACCTGGCACGCTACGATGGTGTAAAGTTCGGCGTGCGCACGGACTCTGGCAAAGGCCTTCTCGATATGTACAAAGAAACTCGCACATTGGGCTTCGGCTCGGAGGTAAAGCGTCGCATAATGCTCGGTACTTATGCATTAAGTGCCGGCTACTACGACGCATACTTTAGGAAAGCCTCTCAGGTGCGCGCCCTCATACGCAAAGACTTTGAAGATGCCTTCACCAAGTGCGACGTCATACTAACGCCGACCTCACCCACGCCGGCCTTTAAGTTCGGTGAGAAGTTAGAAGACCCGCTAACGATGTACCTATCAGACATATTTACGATATCCTGCAACTTAGCAGGAATTCCGGGGATATCAATCCCTTGTGGGCTTACCGAGGCAGGCCTGCCCATAGGGCTACAGCTCTTAGGCCGCCACATGGACGAAGCCACTATACTGCGTGCGGCTCATGCATTCGAAGAAGC
>DAOVKH010000215.1 GCA_030631875.1 Deltaproteobacteria bacterium
CTCAGGGTACTTCGAGAAGAAGTTCCTCCACGTTCCACCCTGAAAGAACCTTAACGCACCCTCTCCACCGGGGCAGTGTTTTATACTTTCGCGCAGTGCCGCGTATTCGTTCGAAGCCTCGGCAGGCAAAGACCACTCGCCCATCTCCATGTAAGATGTAGCCGGCAGGTAGACCCTTCCGAGTGATTTGGCACTATCCATATGCTCTGAGAAAGTAACGGATTTAACGACATCCCTAAGGTTGGTTATCTTTTCAAGAAAGCTCCTTAGCCACCCCTCCTCAAAGACCCACTTATCTGTGCCGGGCCATACGCCGAACTTCTCGCCGTCGTCGGCAAATGTAATGGCTCGTTCCTTATCTGCGTAACGACTGTCACCCGAAAGGTCAGCTGAACGCAGGTATTCATCAAGGCGACCGACCTCTTCAAAAGGTATCAAGTAGCGAAGGCGCTCACTGCCTGCAAATACCTTAACTGCTTTGCCTAAATCTTCTGTGGTGTAGTAACCGTAAAGGTCTTCCGTCGAAAGCCCTGATTTTATGAAGTGGTAGTCGTCTACGACGACGTACTCAATGCCTGCTTTATTTATTGTAGTCGGAAGTGTCGGATCCCAAACTCGTTCGGCGAGCCACATGCCGCGCGGCCTATGGCCGAACAACTCTTCGAGCCTCAGCGACATCTTCTCTATCTGAGCGAACCTGTCGGCTTCAGGAATAACAGAGAGTATCGGCTCGTAGTATCCGCCGCCTAACATCTCGATCTGCCCTCGCTCGACCATAGTCTTTAGCATTGCAATATAAGAAGGATTATTCTCGACGAGGTAGTCCAGCAAAAAGCCCGTCACATGATAGGAGAGCTTCACCTCCGGGTGGTTGAGAAGTTCTTTAAGGAATGGTTCGTAGGAACGCGTCGCGGCATCCGCAATGACATCTTCGAAGTTCCCCACCGGCTGATGGTTATGGACGCAGAATATAAAGTTCAGCATAAGTATACTATCTATTATATCAGAATTATAATGAAGCGCATATGGCTGGCGTATATACCGGAAGATTTTTTTACAACAACTCCACGACGTGCACGACACGACCTTCAACACCGTAACGGTTAAGCGCGTCCTTTAATTGAATGATGCAACCCGGGCAGGCCGTTGATATTATTTCGGCACCACTTGCGCGAACGCCGTCGGCCTTACGCTTGGCTATCTTCATAGAAAGCTCGTAATTAGAGAACCCCACACCTCCGCCCAAGCCACAGCACTTGCACGGGTTCGGCATACGCACGAATTCAAGGCCCGTATCGGCAAGCAATGCCCTCGGCTCTTCGCTTATCCCCTGATAGCGACGCAAGTGACACGGGTCGTGGTAAGTTACCGTGCCTCTGAGCGGCCCGGCCTTCCTCTCATAAGGCACGTCGCCTTTAAGTATCTCGGTAACGTCACGCACCTTTGCCGAAAACCTCTCGACACGTTCCTTGAGCTTAGGGTCTTCATCATAGTACGGCGCGAGTGTCGTCTCGAATACGTTCTTAAGAGCATGCGAGCAGGTCGCGCACGAGGTTACGATATAATCATAGTCGCCCTTCTCAAAGACCTCCAAGTTCTTTACCTGAAGTGCTTTGGCCGTCTTTAGATCCCCTGCCGAGAGTGCAGGCATACCACAGCAGACTTGGCCTTTTGGGACTACGACCTCTGCGCCGCTCTCTTCGAGCACCTTAACGGTCGCCTCTCCGATAGAAGGCAGTAAGTAATTAACCCCGCACCCGGCGAAGAAGGCTACCTTCTTTTTACCACCGCAATCACTTACAGTCGTACGAGCCTTGGCACTCTTGCCATCTAAAAAAAACTCGCCCGATAGCTTCGGCATGAGCCTTCCTCCGCCTATCAGCGGCAGAGAAAACCTGCCGACGAGTCCGTTCTCATTCTCCGTAGCCTTTAGGAATAAACCCTGCAGCTTAGAGGCCGCCTTCATGGCAAAGTCCTTTAAGAAACCTCCCGACATACCCTTCATGGCAAGAGAGCTCAAGAGGCCAAGCCCACTTTGCTCTACCTCTATGGCGCGCGCTCCGAGTATGAGCTCCGGGGTATTGACTCCCTTCGGACAATTCGAGTAACACGAGCCGCAGAGAGTGCAGTCCTTTATATCGCGAAGGTATGCCTTTCCGAATTCGGCGTCCCCCTTCAAGTTCGTCTCAATTAAAACAACACGGCCTCTTGGCCCCGATGGCTCACGCTTCAACACATATAGCGAAGGGCATACACTCCTGCACGCGCCGCACTTAACACACTTGGCGGCCTCCGTTAAGAGTTCTGTTTTTTTATCTGTAGCCTTTGGCATAGTTACTTCTTAGCAGGGAATATCTTCCCCGGATTTAATATATTATTAGGATCGAATGTTGCCTTTATCTTACCCATAATATCGAGTGTCGCCGTACTTAGCTCCATCTCTATGTAAGGAGCCTTGGCCGTTCCGACACCATGCTCACCCGATATGGTTCCGCCGAGCGAGAGCGTTAATTTGAATACATCTTCGACGGCCGCCTTTGCGCGCGCGAACTCTTCAGCCTCTCTA
>DAOVKH010000048.1 GCA_030631875.1 Deltaproteobacteria bacterium
CTATCCTGAGTTTACCTGCCTATGCCCACGCTCAGGCTACCCGGACTTCGCAACGATTAAGATCGACTACGTCCCCGACAAAACACTCGTCGAGCTACGCTCACTTAAGCTATACCTAAATAGTTTTAGAGACGTAAACATCTCTCACGAAGAGGTAACCAATAAGATATTTGATGAACTGAAAGCACTCCTAAAACCCAGAAGCCTTGATGTGGTAGGAGACTTTAACGTCAGAGGTAATCTAAAAACCGTTATAAAGGTCAGCCTCTAAAACTTCTTCTTGCATATATCCTTAAAGTCACAGTAGCCGCAATTAGTAAAGTCGGGCTTGGCCTCGAAGTCCCCGGCCCTTATGCCCCTTGAGACACCCTCTACTATCTCCAGTGTCCTGTCCATCTGCTTATCCTTAAATGTAACCGCGCCGACAAGGCCTGTGCCCAGGAAGTTAAGCTCACAGCCTGCTGGCAACTCACCGAATGATTCCCTGTAGCAAAGCGCGTAGAGCTTGAGCTGTAGAGAATCCTTGGCCTTCTTGAGAGCCTTATCCACGTCACTTACGTCGGAGGTCTTAAAGTCTACTATGTGAACGCCGTCGGCGCGTTCTTCTATAAGATCCCAACGGCCATTTATAATATCTCGTCCAAGCTCTATTGAAAACGACTTTTCAACAGAGAGAGGTTTCGTTTGAAGCGTTGCTTCTTTGGCGTAGAACCTCTTGAGCGTATCTACACCGTAATCAAACCTCTCCGTTGCGTGCGCCTTCGATAAGAAGCCGTCACTGCTCCACGCCGACTTGAAGGTTCTTAATACTTCTTCTTCGCTTGCACTCTTACCCTTCATACGTTCTTCGTAATATAAGGCCACGGCCGCGTGCATGGCCGAGCCGTACATCATCGCATAGTTAGGTGGTGTCGGCACATTAAGTATGTGTACGAAACGATACTTATAAGGGCAATAAATATAATTATCTATCTGAGAAAAGTTAAGTTTAAGTACTGTCTCGCCGTCTATTACGCGCGCAGGTGTTGTCTCGGCGGTATCCGCCTCGGAAGAAAACCGTTTAAGACTTTCATCGATGCTAACCTTAACTATGCTCGGCTCTACCTCACCAAAGACCTCTTCAACGAACGGGCTTACCTTCTTCACACGCTTACCACCATAATCGGCCGCACTCGTAATGTATAGCTCGGTCATGGCTCTCGTCATAGCGACGTAGAATAACCTTCGCTCTTCCTCTATGTGGAAGTTACCGGTAGGCAGAGTATCCTTAATTATTTCCTCAGGCATCTTTATAAGCTCCGACTTCTTATTGGTCGGGAACCTTTGCGCAACAAGAGAGACCACAAATACAACCGGAAACTCCAGCCCCTTGGACTTATGCACGGTAATGACCTGTACGGAATCGCCGTCGGGCTCGGCCTCTGCCATAGGCGGGTCGTCGCCGGCCTCCATCAGGAGTGTAAGCTCCTCTACGAGCCGCTGCGCTCTCTTCAATGAGAGTGTATCTTCTATATGCGTTACGAGAGAAAGAAACTTTGCAATGTTCTTGACCCTCACCTCTGCCAAGAGAGTTGCCTCCTCGGCAAGGTCTGCCAAGTAACCCGTATCTTTTAAGAATGAATAGAGAATACGCCCCGTGGGTTCATTCAGGGCAGCCTCAGAGTAACGCCTCACATCTTCGACGAGACGCCGCACCTTTGCAAGCGAAGGCTCCGGTAATTCTACGGCTGATATCTTGCCGTCCGAAACCCCCTCCATCACAGCCATGAGCGAGGTGTGTTTTCTCTTAGCATAGTTATGACACGGTATCAGCTCGTCGGCGGTCAATGAATACGGCTCGGCACTGGCAAGGTGAAAGAGGCTGATGCTATCCTGCCTATCGGTCAAGACCTTTAGGAAGGCTATCAAGGCTCTCACCTCCTCGCACTCGTAGAGGCCACGATTGCCTGAAAACCGATAAGGAATATCACGCTCGCTCAAAGCTCGCATGAATGGGTCGGCACTATTATTCGAACGCACAAGTACGGCAAAATCTCTGTACTCAAGCCCCTCTTCAGCGACCTTGGCTTCTATAGTCTTGGCGACGAACTCTGCCTCGGAAGATAGCGTGTCGAAGTGCTTATGCAGTAATACTCCACTCTTCTCCGTATCTTCTCGCTCAGATATTAACTTCTTGTCTATCTTGAGTTTAACCTCAAGGCGGTCGGGGTTATTATGCTCTATCAACTTATATGCCGCGTCGAGTATGGGTTGTACGGAGCGGTAGTTTTTGGTAAGCGTTACAGTTACGGCGTCTTTATAGGTATCCATGAAGTTCATTATATTACTTACGGCCGCGCCGCGAAACTTATATATGCTCTGGTCATCATCGGCAACGACCGTTATATTACGCTCGTCATCCAAGAGTAACTTCAATAGCTCGAATTGAGCGTAATTTGTATCCTGAAACTCATCGGCAAGTATGTGGCTAAAGCTCTCCCTGTACTCCTTAAGAATATGCGGACGCTCACGAAATAGTTTAAGAGGCAGAGTCAATTGATCGCCGTAATCTATATAGCCATTCTCTGCCATAAGCTCCTGATACTTGGCATAAAGAAGGGCAAGCTCGCGTTGTTTTTGAATGTAGGTTGCCTCGAATTCCTCTTCGCTTAACCCTTCGGCAAAGTCCATATACTCCTTCGGAGTTACGTCTTCATCCTTAAGCCTTGCTATGAACTTAACGAGCGCGGAAAGATACCTCGTAGGGTTACCGCTTGGCCTGTAGTAATCGAGCGGTAATTCAAAGAGGTGCTCTCTTAAGAATATTACGGTCTCGGCAATGCCGAGCACCTTAAAGTCAGGAACCATGCCGATATCAAGAGCGTTATCTCTAAGCACAGAGTCGCCAAAGGAGTGAAAGGTCGATATGTTAACGTCGGTGTAACCGTACGGCACGAGCTTGTCGACACGCTCTTCCATCTCGGTCGCGGCCTTATCGGTAAAGGTAAGGGCGAGTATCTCTGAAGGAGGAGTGCCTTCTTCTATAAGGTGCGCTATCCTGTAGGTTATGACACGCGTCTTACCGGTGCCGGCACCGGCTATTATAAGTAGCGGGCCACCTGCATGCTCTACGGCTTTTCGTTGGGCTTCATTTAATTCAGCAGGCTTAGACATATCTTACCTCTATCCTAATATAAAAAATTACGCCGCCATCTTACGGCTATCTTTTCGTCACTACTTATCTTTAATGTCCTCATCAGCTTTGCACGGCATAGTAAATTCAACTGTCGTGCCGAGACCAACCTTACTTAAGACCTTAATACTTCCGTTGTGGAACTCAACGAACCTCTTGGTAAGGGCTAAGCCTATGCCGACACCATCGTAATCTCTCGTAAGCGTATCCTCGCCTATTGAGAACGGTGTAAATAGCTTTGCCTGAAGCTCTTCACTTATACCTATACCGTTATCAAAGACCTTAAATACTATCGCGTCTTCTGAGTCCGCCTCAAAGACCTTCAGCCCGACCTCACCTCCGCTTGAAGTAAACTTGACGGCATTGTCGAGGATATTAAATAATATCTGGGTCAACATGTACTCGTCTGCCCAAAACCCTTCGCACTCAAAGCCTAAATCGATTTCAATGGAAACTCCTTTATCCTCAGCCCGGGGAGTAAGCCTGCCTACCACTACTTCAACGACTTTACTTAAATCAAATTTTTCGAGGTTCATGACAGTATTGCCTGCGGACTTTGTTACGTCAAGTATGTCTTCTATGAGCTTTAGAAGCTCCTCGCCACTCGTCTTTATATTGGATATATATTCCTTACTGGAAGCCGGGAGGTCGGCGTCGGCCTTGAGCTTAAGCAGTTCCGAGAAACCAAGTATATGCGTAAGCGGTGTCTTTAGCTCGTGGCTTACGTTTGCGAGGAAGGTCGACTTATAGTGATTCGCCGCGACAAGGTCTCTATTGGCCTTATCGACGACCTTAAATAAAGATAAAAGCTTTACCTCCCTCTCCTTCAAGGCCGCGGCCATTACATTAAATTCTTTGGCCAGGTCTCCAAGCTCATCATTGGTTATGACCTTAACCGGCTCTGAGAAATCTCCCCTGCTTAGCCTGACAGCACCTTCATAGAGGTCTGTTATGGGAGAAGATATATACTTCATCAGATAAAAGTAGAGAAATAACAGCAACAGCAACCCCGCAAGCGGAAAGGCATAAAGTACCACCCTTATATCGCTCGCCCACTTAGCCTTATCGGCCTTAAGTGTTCTGGCGGAGGAGGAGGCGAGACTATTCACGGCCTCTATCTCACCTATTAATTTATGGCCGAGAGCCGTCACCTCATTCATGAGAGAGGCCGCCACCGTATTGCCGACAGGGTTGTCGGTAAAGACAATGTCCACGGCCATCTCGCTTATCTTTTGAGCATCTATACGCACATTGGCGGACATGGCATTCCATACTATGTCGCCCTCCTCGGCTTCGAGTTCCGAGAGTATGGTCGTAATTTCATTGATTACACGGTCAAGTTCGTCGCGTCTTTCGAGGTTTCCTGTAACGAGATATTCACTGGAGGTAGTGACAAGTTCCTGAATGTGAAAATTCAGGTCATCTGTTCTCTCGACCCTAAGCGTTAATGTATCTATCTCGTCGAGTGTCGATATGAAATCTTCTATGGTAAAGAACGACCACACTATAAATACTGCTGCGAATAATATCCCCAGAAAAAAAGAACCAACGAGTTTTTTATTTATCCCAAGTCTCATAGCCTTATAACCACAACCTCTCTGCCAAGGAGCTTGGCGCTATAAGAAGGGATATAAGCGATGCCACCTTCATTCTCTTTAACGAATTTAACGGCACCGTATGTCGTAGCTATCGACCTTGGAAGTTTAGCACTCTCCTGAAATACCTTCTTGACCCAGTAGAGCTTATATTCCTTTGAAGTCATACTTAAGATACTCTCAAGAAAACCTTCCTTCAAAGCACCTTCGCTGAAGTTTACGGGTTTAACCTTAACTCCATCAATGAACTTCTTATCACCAAGGTATATACTCTTTACCATCGTCAGGTCGGCATCAAGTAGTGGCCCGTGGATATTTACTATAACCACAAAACCGGAGGCCGCCCCCTTCGCATCAAAAGGCTCAGCAAATGCTCTCTCGTTTGCATAGAAGACGACGATAGATAATAAGATTGTTATTGCGATTATTCTCTTCATAGTTGTATGAACTGTCTGCGTTGCGTGCTAAAAGTTAAATGCCCACTGAATCTCGAAGACCTCGTATATATTGCCGCCCTTCCAATCATCATAACGGTACTGTGCCTTAACACTCGAATGAAGATCGTCTATATCAAACCTTACTCCACCTATATATTGAAGCCTCTCGTTACCGCCGCTTAAGAGACTCAGGTAGGGATCATTCGCCTTGGTATCGAGCTCTTCGTAACGGGCGTATGGCGTAAACTTACCGAGGTTATACGATAACTGCCCATAGTAGGCATTTGCCGTAGCTTCGCCGTTCTTAAACCTAAAGTACTCGGAGAGTATCTCAAGAGCGCCTCTCTTATATTGCAGGTCTGCTCCATAGATACTTTGATGAAGATCTATCACCTCCACAGGCACACTACGATCTGTATATTCAATCAAAAAGTTAGTGCCAAAGACGCCAAGCCCAAGCCCTGGCAGGAATGAAGGCTCATAAGCCACCCTTGCGGTCACCTGCTTTGAGTCATTATCATCGGTCTGATTATTCGGCACAAGAACATACGTCTGAGTATTCGAGTACATCCACCAATGCACGTCCTTATGCAGTGTGGGACCGTTGCCTAATTGCAGCCAATACTTAAGAGTGCCGGCACCACTATCAAAGGCTCCTGATAACTCAAGACCTACTATATGTATCGGCATTATTCCGTTTATATCTTCAAACTTTAAGAAAAAAGGTCTCTCTACCGTATCGAAGAAGTACTTGCCGTGATGGTATGCCTTATTCCAGTAGCCGAGCGCGGAGTGAAACCTTCCCGCTCTAAGCGTCAGGAGGTCGTTTACCGTATAGCCAACCCATATGCGCTCGAGGTTTACGCTCGTACTGTGGTCGTGCGCGACGACTATCATCTCAAAGGCAAAGCTTAACCTGTCGCCGTAGCTTGCCGTAGAGTGCATGCCCAATGAACCCACTGAGAATGTCCTGTTCCTTCTCTCCCTACTGTCTGTATAGTAATTTATATCTCCGAAGAGCCTTAGGTTCTTTCCGAATTGAGATTTAATGTCATAGAGATCCTCTTCATTCGATTCCGCGGCCTCAAGCTCTCTTATCTTCTCCTCTAAGCGTTCGACCCTGTCTTCAATACTGTCGGCCTCTGCGGACTTAACGGGAAGCCCCGCGCCCACTAAAATTATAAGAAAGACCCATAGACCTATAATCCACGCGACGAAAGAATACCCTCTCATGAAGAAGCCCCCTTGATTAAGGTTTAAGATTATCGGCTCAAAACCGCTACACTAACCTCAAGGCCGTAAAGTATATGAGCACCAACCCCAAAGACAAGACAATCATATTGAGCACAGCACTCACGGCGTGCACGCGCTTAAAGCTCTGGCGTAACCGCTCCACTTCACCGCCCTCTGCCTTCTTAATCTTGGCCTTTATGTCACGCCCCTTGGGAGCGACAATAAGCCCGGTATAGAAACCGATTATACTCATAGCTACAAGTATCGCTATTTCGGTGAATGGACTTGTGCGGTTGACCATGGAATCTATGAGAAGTGTCGATAAGGCCAACAGGCTCGATACATATCCTACCAACCAGTACTTGGGAAATATCTCCCCTACGACCTCTCCGGCCGTCTCCCTGGGAAGCACCTTGAATATACTCGGAGCGGCAAGAAAGCTGAAGAAGACAATCGACCCTATCCATACTACTATTGAGAAGAGATATAAGAACTTTACGGCAATCAGCATAACCCCTCCTGATCTGAATAAAACTAAGTGCGGTATAAATTATTGAGAGACAATTAAGAACGATCTGCCTATATGACTGATATCTAACTTATACAATAAAACCCTGCTATTTTCCATCACTTTATCCCTTCTGGAAGAACGTATCGCCCCACATCCATCGCTCCCTTATCGCAGTGGAGGGGCACTTACGCTTGACCGTGTAATGAGAGTATGATACCGTATAAAATCCAATAAGATTAAGAACTTACCTCTTTTTAAATATACTGGAGTCCGTACCGTTGAATCTCCGTAACCTCATATATTCATTCGCGCGAATGAGTGCTCTTATAGTGCTGACGCTCGCACTCTACTCGTGTAACCTGAACGACCCCTACCGCGGAGAGGAGGAAGGTGGTAACACCTACTACTCAAGCTTTAGTGAGCCTCCGAAGTACCTCGACCCGGCACGTTCTTACTTTGCAAGCGAGTACGAAATACTCGCGCAGATATATGAACCGCTCGTAGAGTACCACTACCTGAAACGTCCCTATGAACTATCCCCCTTGACGGCTCTCTCCGTTCCAAGGCCAATCTACTACGACAAGGCCGGCAAGAGACTCCCTCCTAATGTCTCAGCCAAGAGAGTCGCCAGAGTTGCATATGACATAGAGATAAAAGAAGCCGTCCTCTACCAGAACCACCCTGCATTTGCCGTAGATACGAACGGCGATATGCTCTACGGTAATCTAACCGACGACGACTTAAAGGGCATCGACGGTATAGAAGACTTTAGGGAGGCCGGTACGAGAGAACTAACCTCCGACGACTACATTAACCAGATAATGCGCCTTGCCGACCCAAGGCTTCACTGCCCGATACTCCCCATACTTGAGAATTATATACTCGGCATGGAAGAACTATCTCTGGCTCTAAAGGCAGAACTAAAAGAGGTGCGCGCACTTAGAAAGGCTCAGGCAGGGGCAGTATACAACCAACTCCTCGACGAACGGAAGAACCCCATCATACTCGACTACGATAAATTCAAGATGCCGGGCATAGAGCGTATAGACGACCATCGATTCAGGATAATACTCAAACGCAAGTACCCGCAATTCGTCTACTGGCTGGCGATGCCGTTCTTTTCACCTATGCCGAGAGAGGCCGACCTATTCTACAACCAAGGCGTTCTTAAAGATAAGAACATCACCATCGACCGCTACCCCATCGGCACTGGTGCTTTCCGCATGAAGACATTTAAACCACAGAGCGAGATGGTGCTCGCGAAGAACGAGAACTACCGCTTCGTCCCATACCCTAAAGACGGTGAAGCAGGCGACGAAGCTCTGGGGCTCCTCGAAGACAAAGGCAAGGCTCTTCCGTTCATAGATGAGGCTGTCTATAAACTCGAAAAAGAATCCATACCGAGGTGGACAAAGTTCCTGCAGGGCTACTACGACGCCTCAGGCATAAGCTCCGATAGCTTCGATCAGGCCGTTAATATCTCCACGGAGAGCGGCGTTGAGCTGACGGACTTTATAAGAGAAAAAGGTGTAAGCCTCTCGACCTCCGTACGCCCTACGACCTACTACACGGGCTTTAATATGCTCGACGACGTCGTTGGCGGAAGTGATGAGCGTAAGAAGAAACTTCGCCAAGCGATATCCATAGTGCTCGACTATGAAGAGTTCGTGGAGATATTCTCAAATGGCAGAGGGCTTCCAGCCATGAGCCCCTTGGCTCCGGGCATATTCGGCTACAGCGAAGGTAAGGCGGGAATTAACCCGTATGTATACGACTGGGACGAAGAAAAAGACCGCCCCAAGCGCAAGTCATTAGAAGACGCGCGACGACTCATGAAAGAAGCCGGCTACCCCCAAGGACGCGACCGTAACGGTCGCCCGCTCACCATCAGCTTCGACAATGCCTGGACGAGCATGGGTGCGAAACAAATGATAAGCTGGTATATAAAGAAGTTCAAACTCTTAGGAATACAGCTCAATAATAAGACGACCGACTATAACCGCTACCAGGAAAAACTCGCCACAGGGAACTTCCAATTCTACTTCCTTGGATGGAACGCGGATTACCCTGACCCTGAGAACTTCTTCTTCCTTCTTTACGGGCCAAACGGAAAGGTCTCAAACCACGGCGAGAACGCCTCGAATTACTCAAGCCCTAAGTTCGACCGCCTATTCGTAGAGATGGAAAACATGGACAACTCAAAGAAACGGCTCAATGTCATAAAGGATATGACCCTAACCTTACAGGAGGACGCGCCGTGGGTATTTGCCTACCACCCGGTCTCCTTCACCCTTAGGCACGACTGGGTCGGCAATACGAAGTCGAATTCAATGGCCAATAATACACTCAAGTACCTTAAGGTAGACTCCGAGAGACGAAGCGCACTGAGGGCTAAGTGGAATCGTCCGAAGTTTTTGCCTATAGTGATAGTACTCTTTATACTTATAGCTCTATCCATACCGGCCGTACTTTCCATAAGGAAGAAACTCGTAACAGGAAAGAGGCGGGGCTAAGCAATTGGCACAATATATAATAAGAAGGCTTCTCTATGCCATACCGATAATCATCGGGGTCAACCTCTTAACGGCCGTTTTATTCTTCTACGTCAACACGCCCGACGATATGGCAAAGGCCATGCTCGGAGAGAAGAACCTTACACCCGAACTCGTCGAGAGCTGGAAGGTAGAGCACGGCTACGACCTGCCGCTCATAATA
>DAOVKH010000214.1 GCA_030631875.1 Deltaproteobacteria bacterium
AACAGCAAGGCCTTCGATGATGTCGCTTCATTTATAGCGTCAATATCGGCACAGCTCCAAAGCGAAGTACTTTCCATTCGCATGGTTCCAATAAAGCAATTATTCAATAAATTCTTTAGACTCGTGCGCGACATATCATTTCCGCTCGGTAAGAACGTAGAGCTTAAGCTTGTCGGTGAGGATACCGAACTCGATAAGACCATAATAGAAGTATTGCATGATCCGCTCCTTCACATGATAAGGAACTCCATCGGCCACGGCATAGAGACACCCGAAGAGAGAAGGAGGGCCGGAAAGCCCGAGACGAGCACACTTACCTTAAGTGCCTTCCATGAACACAACTCCATAGTAATTGAGATAGAGGACGACGGGCGAGGCCTTGATATAGAGGCTATAAGAAAGAATGCCCTCAAAAAAGGAGTTATAGACAACGAGGATGTGAGTGGTTTAACCGACGACGACATTGCGCATCTTATATTCCTCTCCGGTTTTTCTACGGCCGAGCAGGTCAACGATCTATCCGGCAGAGGTGTCGGCATGGATGTCGTTAAGACCAACATAGAGCGCCTTGGCGGTAGTATCGACCTTGAGTACGAGGCCGGTCAGGGTACGAAGTTTACGATGAAGATGCCGTTAACACTGGCCATAGTACAGCTCTTCCTCTTGAGCGAGGGCGGCTATAATTACGGCGTACCGCTTGGCTACGTTGAGGAGACACTTCGCGTCCCATTGGCCGACATAGAGTCGATAAAGGGGCAGATGATATATATGCTCAGGCACGAGGCCGTACCCTTGGTCAGCCTCTCGGAACTTCTTGGTCTTGGAGCAAATGACAGCGAAAATGATTATCACTCCGTCGTGCTCGTAGGTCAACAAAAGAAGAAGATAGGCTTCATAGTAGACGACTTCTTGGGCAAGGTCGAGACGGTCATTAAACCTCTGGGTAAGTATATAGAGAGTCTCCCTGATGAGGTTGAGGGTATATCAGGGGCCAGTATCCTCGGAAGCGGCGAGATAGTTGTAGTGCTCGACGTACCGGCGCTATTCAGATTGCTGGAGGACTTTGACGGGGCAGACAGAACGAGGGTTTAGGAGGTAGTCCTTTATAGAGATTTTAATAAGATAGAAGAGATATGAAGATATAAGCAAGTATACTTAAAGAAAGAGAGGAGATACAAAGATGTCATTTTTAGCGAGTATGAAGATTAGAAGTAAGCTTTTATTGATGATAACGCTACCCATAATCGTAGCACTCTATTTTTCAATAGGGGAGATAGTATCAAAGTCAAAGGTGTTGGACGAATTAGGTAAGCTTCAGGAGCTCTCCGAGCTTGCCGTAAAGTCGACGGCCTTTGTCCATGAACTCCAAAAAGAACGCGGCGCTTCGGCGCTTTACTTAGGTAGCGGTGGTAAAGAGTTTGGAGCAGAGCTTCAATCACAACGCTCTTCTACCGACCAGAAGGCCGATGACTTTAATAACTTCTTGAAGGATTTTGATGCCGGGCATTTCGATGCCGCCTTTAGAGGCAGGCTCAATAGCGCCCTTAGTTCCCATAAGAATCTCGACGGTAAACGAAGTGCCATTACCGGTATGAGTATAGCGACCTCTGAGGCGATAGGGTACTACACGAGCTTTAACGCTGAGCTCATTGAGATGGTCTCTTATATAACGAACATCAGTACCGATGCCGAAATCTCAATGGCCATAGCGGCATATGAAAACTTTATAGAAAACAAAGAACGAGCAGGCATAGAGCGTGCCGTCTTGAGTAATACCTTTGCCGGCAATAAGTTTGGTAAGGGTATGTATCAGAAGTTCTTGTCGCTCGTTACCGAGGAAGATGTCTTTACCAATATCTTTAAGGCTTATGGTACGGATGAGCAGGTACGTTACTACGAGAATGCCATGCAGAGTAACTTTGTCTCTGAGGTCAATGATATGAGAAAGGTTGCCATTGATAATTCTACCACCGGTAACTTCGGTATTGATGCCAAGTACTGGTTTAAGATGATTACCGGTAAGATTAATATCCTCAAAGACGTCGAGGACAGGCTCTCTAACGACCTTAAGGTACTTGCCGCGGAAAAGAGGAGTTCTGCGAGAGGGGCGTTGGTATTCGTAGTAATATTTACGATAATAGCTCTTGCCGTAACGGCACTCTTTACATACCTCATAACACGCGCGATAACTAACTCCATTAAGGAGCTCTATGAGTCTATGGAGGAGTTGGCCGGAGGTCAGGGTGATCTGACGGCACGCCTTGAGGTTAAGGGGTCAGATGAGATAGCTGAGACTTCACAGGCCTTCAATAAGTTCATAGAAGGGCTTCATATAATAATAAAAGATGTCAACACCAATGCCGTACAGCTTTCGAGTGCCTCTGAGCAGATATCTTCGGCAACCGAAGAGCTCGCCTCTGGTGCCGATAGCCAGCATAAGCAGGCCTCTGAGACTGCATCCGCCATGGAAGAGATGGCCTCATCGGTACAGTTGGTCTTTGAGAATTCGAATAAATCCCTTGAGTCCTCCGATAAGACGAGTACAGATGCAGAAGACGGCGGTAAGATAGTAGGCCAGACCATGGCC
>DAOVKH010000061.1 GCA_030631875.1 Deltaproteobacteria bacterium
GTTACTATGGCGGTTGTGAATTCGTCGATGTCGTGGAAGACCTTGCTCGTGAGCGAGCAAAGAAGATATTTGGCGCAGATCACGTAAACGTTCAGCCCCACTCAGGTTCTCAGGCAAATATGGCCGTCTATATGTCGGTCTTAAAGCACGGCGATACGATACTCGGAATGAACCTAAACCACGGCGGACACCTCACGCACGGAAGCCCCGTAAACTTCTCAGGGCAGATGTACAATGTCGTGGCATATGGCGTTGATAAAGAAACACAGCGCATAGATATGGACAATGTTCGCGCCCTTGCTAAGGAGCATAAGCCTAAGATGATAGTCGTAGGTGCGAGCGCATATCCGCGCATCATAGACTTTGAGGCATTCAGGTCTATCGCCGATGAAGTAGGTGCTTACGTTATGGTAGATATCGCGCACATCGCCGGGCTTGTCGCAACAGGCTTGCATCCAAGCCCTGTGCCGCACGCCGAGTTCGTAACTACTACGACGCATAAGACACTCCGCGGGCCTCGTTCGGGGATGATTATGTGCAGAGAAGAATTCGCCAAGGGTGTCGATAAGCAGATATTCCCGGGTATTCAGGGCGGGCCACTCATGCATATAATAGCGGCCAAGGCCGTGGCATTTAAGGAAGCCCTTGAGCCTTCATTTAAAGATTATCAGACCCAAGTCCTCTTAAATGCAAAGAGGCTTGCCAAGGGGCTGGTCGATAGAGGCTACGACCTCGTATCCGGAGGAACCGATAATCACCTGATGCTCGTTGATTTAACGAAGCTCGACATAACCGGTAAAGAGGCCGAAGACGCACTCGGCAAGGGTGGTATTACCGTCAATAAAAATACCGTTCCATTTGAGACGCGTAGTCCGTTCGTAACGAGTGGCGTGCGCATAGGTGTGCCGGCGGCAACGACCAAGGGCTTGAAAGAAGACGATATGGATAAGGTCGCCGAGTTTGTAGACCGTGCAATAAAGGGGCGTGCAGATGATTCTGCGCTCGCTAAGGTCAAGAGCGAGGTTATAGAATTATGCCAGAGGTATCCGCTCTATAAGGGACGCCTTGGTGGCGATTGCTGTTAAGTATCTATTTATCAGGCAGGGCGCGCACAAGTGCGCGCCCATTGTCTATGTATATAAAATCTGCTAACCTTTCTTTCGATGAATAATTACATCCTTGCCTTTAGCTCCACGCATAAAGTCTTGAAGGCCGAGAGCCTCTTGAAGGACTCTTCTATTGCCTTTAGGCTTGACCCTGCGCCGAGCGACTTTACCGATTACTGCGAGCTTGTGATAAGTATTGATGCCGATTATTTGGACAAGGCCTTAAAGACCTTAGAGTGTAAGACCCTCTCTCCAAAGTCGATATATAAAAAAACGAGTAAGGGCTACATCAAGGCCTGAATTTTATAGTAAGAGAAAGCATTATTGTGAAACTGATAAAAAAACAATCCATAGCGATCTTATTTACCGTTGCGGTATTAATTTGCATGGTAGGCTGTACGGGCGAGACGAATGATGTTGCCCCGGTCGAAGTACCTGTCGATGAAAGTCCTGCTACGAGAACCGTTAATGTAAGCTACAGCTTTGAGGTGGCGAACCTGCCCGAAGGGGCGAAGAAGGTGCGCGTGTGGGTGCCTTACCCAACCGAGAGCGAAGACCAGGACGTGCTTGATATGCGTGTGATTAAGACCCCAGAGCCAACGACCGTTAGTTACGATAGCGAGTGGGGCAACGGTATAATATACTTTGAGACCGACGGCAGTGAAAAAGATTTTTCTTTTGCAATGGACTTTGTCGTTAAGCGAACTGAAGTTTTGAAAGATATAAACCAAGTCGCACCGTCAGAGTTAGATGATATCGATACAAAGCTCTTGAGCCAGTACCTGAAGCCATCGAAGCTTGTCGTGCAGGATGAACGCGTAGAGCGTTACTCGAATATGGCCGTCGATGGCAGGGGAGATAACACGCTTGATCGTGCGCGCGGCATATACGACTTTACGCTCGAAAACATGGACTACAATAAAAATATTCCCGGCTGGGGTTCGGGCGACGTAAATCGTGTATGCCTTGCCATAGGTGCGGGCGATAAGGGGACAGGCAATTGTACGGACTTCCACTCCTTCTTCGGCTCTCTGATGCGCTCGCAGGAGATACCCGTGGTCTTTGAGATGGGCTTTCCGCTGAAGGATACCTCCGACGGCTCTACCATCACGACCGAAGGTGGTTATCACTGTTGGGCAAAGTTCTTTGTCCCGGGCAAGGGCTGGATTCCCGTCGATATATCCGAAGCAGATAAGGATACCTCAAAGAAGGAGTATTACTTTGGCGCTATATGCGAGAATCGATTGAGCTTTAGCCGTGGGCGAGACATATTGCTCACGCCTGCTCAGGATGGCGAACGGTTAAACTTCTTTGGTCCTGACCCGTATATAGAGGTCGACGGCGTGCCCTTCACGGGCTTTACGAGAACTATAAGTTATAGTGATGGTTAAAGACGTGAAGTGTGCCTTGGCGGTCTTTGTAAAAGCACCGAGAGTTGGCGAGGTTAAGACACGCCTCGTTCCACCTCTCACAGATGTAGAGGCCAGAGGCCTCTACGAAGCATTTCTAAAGGATATCTCCGAACGCCTAAAGTCTTTGCCGCACGATATTGATATTCATATCTTCTATACCCCCGACGACAACGCCGCCATAGCCGAGCTTTCGGCGATATTTAAGGGCTACCAATCTTTCATTCCACAGATAGGCTTGACGCTTGGCGATAGGCTCACCGCCGCATTCGAGCACTTGTTCAACGATGGTTACGCAAATATCGCTATAATTGGCAGTGACAGCCCGGATCTGCCCGTTGAGTATATCGAAGAAGCATTCTTTCGCCTCACTTCAACTTCAGCCGAGATTGTTCTTGGCCCGGCCAAGGACGGCGGCTACTACCTCGTAGCTATGGGCAAGAGGCATTACTCCATATTTGAGGGTATTAATTGGAGTACGTCGAGCGTATTAAGCGAAACCATTGAGAGAGCCAAGGCCGACGGCCTTGAGGTGACACTCTTAAGAGAGTGGTATGACGTAGATACATCCGAAGATCTTAAGAGTTTGATCGACGTTAATGATGCCCGCCATTCGACGAGCTTTATTTCGACGAGCTTTATTAGAGGCTCAGCCATTGACGGAAAGCTTTAATCTCTCTAATATCTTTGATTTCCCCCTCCAACCGTTGAATTTTCATCAATAAAGTGATACCTTATAGTGATTCAACGAATTCAATCTGATTAAGGATATGATGGGTGTTTTATCTATGGATAACACGGAGATAGATGGTCAGGCGAGTAGCCGCCAGAGTGGTAAGGGCAGGCTTCCGACTTGGGCTAAAAAGACGATAAACGCACCCGGCACGATGGCAAGCACCCATAAGGTCAAGTCCCTTCTGCGTGAGCGTGGGTTGAATACGGTCTGCGAATCGGCTAAGTGTCCGAACATAGGTGAGTGCTTTGAGCGCTCTACGGCAACATTTATGATACTCGGTAATGTCTGTAAGCGTGGCTGTGCTTTCTGTAGTGTCGATGGCAAGGGCGCACTCGAAGCAGTTAATTCTAACGAAGCGCGCGAGGTCGCCAAGGCTACAAAAGAATTAAAGCTAAAGCACGTAGTCGTAACCTCGGTTACGCGCGATGACCTCGTAGACGGCGGTGCTATGCACTTTGCCGATACTATACGTGCCATACGCGAATTAAATAAAGAGAGTATCGTCGAGGTCTTAACGCCCGATTTCCATGGCGACAAGAGTTCTTTAAGTACTGTAGTAAAGGCTCGTCCCGATATATTCAACCATAATATGGAGACCGTTAAGCGTCTATACGGAATCGTTCGTCCGATGGGCGATTACGAGAGGTCTCTTAAAGTATTGCGTTTTATGGGCGAAGAAGGCCTTACTACGAAGTCAGGCTTTATGGTAGGTTTTGGCGAGAGCAAGCAAGAGGTCGAGGTCTTACTCGAAGATTTATTTAATACCGGTTGCAGTGCCGTGACGATTGGTCAGTACCTACAGCCAACGCGAACGAACCTTGAGGTCGCCAGGTATGTAAGGCCTCAAATATTTAAAGACTATGAAGAGACGGCCAAGGCCATAGGCTTTGATTATGTATACTCAGGGCCTTTCGTCAGGAGCTCTTATAATGCCGACGGGTTATTCAATGAAGGCTGAGAAAGCGAGGCGTGCGTTATGTATAAATATCTATATGCTATAATTGCACTTGTATTTATATTCTCTTCAGCGGGTGTTGTCAGTGCGGCCATAGGTGATACCAAAGATAATACAAAGCCCGACGTGCGAAGATCAAAGTGTGTCCACACCTCGCAGATGGATAAGTACTTCGATAAGGGTGCTGACATAAACGCAAAGGATAGCCGAGGCTTTACCGCCTTGATGGATGCCGCGTGGGGCGGCCATACCGATAAGATTACGATATTGATAGACGAAGGTGCAACGCTTCACGCAAAGGATAATGACGGCTTCACGGCATTAATGATGAGTGCCTCGCGCGGTAACGTTGATATAACAAAGGCTTTGATAGACGCTGGCGCAGACTTAGAGGCTAAGAATAAGCGGGGAGAGAGTGCTCTCTTCCTTGCCGCACGTTACGCCGAAGAAGGCACTCTTAAGCTGTTGGTAGCGGCCGGTGCGGTGGTCGATACAAAGAGTAACTTAGGAATAACACCTCTGATAGAGGCATCGGCAAAGGAGAACGCACGCGTTGCCGAGTTGCTTATAGGGGAAGGCGCTGACGTAAATGTCAGGGGTAATAAGAACGAGACGGCACTTAAGACGGCCGCCCTTAACGGGCGTAGGGCTACGTTAACCCTGCTTCTCTCCAAGGGTGCGGAGAGAGAGGTCAAGAACATTACCGGTGATACGGCCCTGATGGTTGCCGTAGCCCAAGGCCACGGCGATATAGTGAAGGTACTTATAGCCGAAGGTGCCGAGGTTAATACAACGAATAATCAAGGTGATACGCCGCTATCCCTTGCAGAGGCTAAGGGTAATAAAGGTATTATAAAGGCACTCAAAGGTGCGGGCGCAAAGTAATAAAGCCGTATACTTATACCTAAAAACATAGAGGACACTTTAATGGATACAGATGAATTTTACAGAATAAAGAGGTTGCCGCCTTATGTCTTTAACGAGGTAATATCCCTTCGGGCAGAGGCAAGGAGCAGGGGCGAGGATATAATCGACCTCGGCATGGGTAACCCCGACCACGCCACACCCGCCCATATTGTAGATAAGCTCGTTGAAGCCGCAAGAGCTCCGAAGAACCATCGCTACTCGGTCTCACGTGGTATAACGAAGCTCAGGCTCGCCATCTCGGATTGGTATAAGCGCAGGTATGATGTTGACATTGACCCGGAGACCGAGGCCGTCGCCACTATCGGCTCTAAAGAAGGCTTGGCGCATATGGTCTTGGCCATTACGGCTCCCGGAGATTTAGTTCTTGTTCCAAATCCGACCTATCCCATACACGCATACTCGGTCGTCATAGCAGGGGCGGATCTTCGTGGTATACCGCTCTTACCGGGCGTGGATTTCTTTGAGGAGTTGGAGAAGGCAACTATAGCCGCGTGGCCAAAGCCTAAGTTGATGATACTTAACTTTCCGCACAATCCGACGACCGAGATAGTCGAGAAGGACTTCTTCGTAAAGATTGTAGCATTCGCCAAAGAACATAACATGATGGTCATTCACGACTTGGCCTACGCCGATATAGTCTTTGATGGTTACAAGGCACCGAGCTTCTTAGAGACTCCCGGTGCTAAGGACGTTGGCGTTGAGTTCTTCAGCCTCTCTAAGAGCTATAATATGCCGGGCTGGCGCGTAGGGTTTTGCGTAGGTAATAAGAAGATGGTCGGCGCACTCACGCGTATGAAGAGCTACCTCGATTACGGAATGTTCCAGCCCATACAGATTGCCTCTATCATCGCACTTAACGGCCCGCAGGATTGCGTTACCGAGATATGCAACGGTTATCAGAAGCGGCGCGACGTAATGGTCGATAGCTTTGGTAAGGCCGGCTGGGAGATAGAAAAGCCAAAGGCCACGATGTTCCTTTGGGCACGTATTCCTGAGGCACTTCGTTCGATGGGTTCGCTTGAGTTCTCAAAGCTATTACTAAAAGAAGGCAAGGTCGCGGTATCTCCGGGCATTGGATTTGGCGAATATGGTGACGAATACGTAAGGCTCGGTCTCGTTGAAAACGAACACCGCATACGTCAAGCGGCAAGGGGTGTGAGGAAAACATTTGAGAAGGCTATTAAATAAATATTAGTGATAGGAGCAGTACTTTAGATGGATAAGATAAGTGTAGGTTTGATTGGATTCGGTACGGTAGGCTCGGGGCTCGTAAAGGTCTTAAATGAAAACAGAGAGACCATAGCGAATAGGCTCGGCGCAGAGGTAGTGCTCAAGCGCATCGTCGATAAAGATACGACGACCGACAGGGGAGTTGATATCGGAGGCGCAATCTTCACAGACAATGCCGACGACATATTAAATGACGATGATATCGCAATCGTCGTAGAGCTGATCGGTGGTACGGGTGTTGCCAAGGAATTAACGCTCAAGGCACTCGACGGCGGCAAGCACGTCGTTACTGCCAATAAGGCACTCCTCTCAACCTTCGGTCGTGAGATATTCGGTGCGGCCTTAAAGAAGAACCTGACCATCGGCTTTGAGGCAAGTGTCGGCGGCGGCATCCCCGTACTAAAGAGCCTTCGCGAGGGGCTTACGGCAAACAAGATAGAGTCAATCTGCGGAATAATAAATGGCACGGCAAATTACATATTGACCGAGATGGGCGATAAGGGTGCAAAGTTCGAAGACGTTTTAAAGGAAGCGCAAGAGAAGGGCTATGCAGAGGCCGACCCGACATATGACGTTGAGGGTAACGATACGGCGCATAAGCTCGCTCTCCTGATATCTATGGCTTACGGCGCGTATATAGATTTATCGGATATATATACCGAGGGTATCTCACAGATTACACCGACGGATATCGCATTTGCGGATGAACTCGGCTATAAGATAAAACTCCTGGCCGTTGCAAAGAATGAGGACGGTGTAGTCTCGGCGCGCGTTCACCCAACGCTCCTCAAGAAGAGCCACCTATTAAGCTCCGTTAATGGCGTATACAACGCCGTCTTTATAGAAGGAGACGCCGTCGGCTCGACTATGTTTTACGGCCAGGGCGCGGGAATGATGGCAACGGCTTCGGCAGTAGCGGCAGATGTCATAGATATATGCCGTGATATTATTTCGGGCGGTAAGGTGCGCGTAACTCCACTGGGCTATAGCGAGAGTGCCATGAAGGATAGACTTTCTATTAAAGAAATGGGCGAGCTCGAAGTGCCTTACTACATACGCTTTACAGCCGTGGACAAGGCCGAGGTCTTATCGAAGATAACCGGCGTACTTGGCGAGCATAATATAAGCATTGCTTCAGTTATTCAGGAGGGCGAGGTGAAGGCCGAGGGCGGTTCCGTGCCGTTGGTTATATTAACCCATAAGGCTCGTGAAGCTTCGCTTGAAGAATCTATAAGAGAGATAGAAGAGGTAGAGGGCCTGCTTGCGGGTAAGACTTTATTCATACGTGTGGAGGAGAGTTAGTCTTGGCAAAACTTACGAAGAGCAATCTGTGGCAGGGCCTCATAAGGGAATTTAGAGACCACCTGCCTGAAATAAAAGATACGGCGATAACGACCTTGAGTGAAGGCAACACACCTCTCATAAAGGCCGAGAACTTAAAGGACATCGTTGGCGACATAGACGTATTCTTTAAGTACGAGGGACTTAACCCGACGGGTTCATTTAAAGACCGTGGCATGACATTCGCCGTATCAAAGGCGCGCGAATCGGGGAGCCGTGCCGTCATATGCGCTTCTACGGGAAACACTTCGGCCTCGGCCGCGGCATACGCGGCAAGGGCAGGGATGAAGGCATATGTCTTAGTTCCCGAAGGTGCGATTGCCCTCGGTAAATTATCGCAGGCCATTATGCACGGGGCAATGGTACTTCAGATAGACGGAAGCTTCGATGACGCACTCGATATAGTCCGAGAGCTTACAGATAAGTATCCCGTAACTATGGTCAACTCGCTTAATCCCTTTCGTATAGAAGGGCAAAAGACGGCGGCCTTTGAGGTATGCAGACAACTCGGGCGCGCCCCTGATATGCACTTCCTGCCGGTAGGCAATGCAGGTAATATTACGGCCTATTGGAAGGGCTATAAAGAATATAAAGAAGAGGGTCTTGTCGATACCCTCCCTAAAATGATGGGCTTTCAGGCCGCAGGAGCGGCACCATTCGTTAAGGGCGAGATGATCGATAACCCGGAGACTATAGCCACGGCCATACGCATAGGAAAGCCCGCGAGTTGGGATAGCGCCATTGAGGCAAGGGACGATAGCGGCGGTATCATAGATATGGTAACAGACGACGAGATAATAGATGCGTATAAGCTCGTCGCTTCTCGTGAGGGAATATTCTGCGAGCCTGCTTCGGCGGCCTCTCTGGCAGGTGTTATAAAGATGAAGGCAAGCGGTCTCTTTAAAGGCGGCGAGGTGGTCGTATGCACGCTCACAGGCCACGGCCTTAAAGACCCGGATACGGCAATGGGTGTATCGGTTCAGCCTACGAAGGTCTCTGCGACGATAGA
>DAOVKH010000127.1 GCA_030631875.1 Deltaproteobacteria bacterium
ACGAAGAGAGACCACTATCGCATAGAAGACTTCTGGGAACCCTTAAAGAGAAATAAAAAAGGCATGCTAATACTTGAGCCGGAGGAATTCTACATACTTGCCTCAAAGGAGCGGATACGCATACCCGTTAATTACGCCTCCGAGATGATGCCATATGAGGCAGGCTCAGGCGAGCTTCGTACACATTACGCAGGTTTCTTCGACCCGGGCTTTGGTTACGGTAAGCGGGGCGAGGTAAAGGGGACAAAGGCCGTCCTTGAGGTTCGCGCCCACGACGTGCCGTTTATGATTACCCACGGGCAGACCTTCTGTAAGCTCTTCTTTGAAAAGATGAGCGAGCTTCCAACAGAGGTCTACGGCCCGAAGATTGGCTCGTCTTATCAGTATCAGACGATAACCTTAAGCAAACAATTCAAGAACAGAAAATAATATTAGAGAGAGATATCAACTGAATACATATGCCTAAAGAGAGATCAAAACCGCTTAAAAAGAGAGGCCTCAGCGAAGAGATAACGGGCATAGTATTTCTTGCCCTGGCGCTACTCTTTGGTGCTTCACTCGTCGTATACCATACAGGCTCTGAGAATTGGATAGGGCTATTGGGTAATAATATCTCGTGGGTATTATTTGCCTCTATCGGCTATACGGCCTATATATTCCCGATAATATTCCTGATACTCGCCATTGAGTTACTCGTTCGTTCGGGCGTTAGTTTTCGCCCCTCCATTCCTATAAGTATTGTACTCTTCATAGCCTCGGCCTCGGCTGTATTGGCCTTGGGTGTAGGAGGTGATGGGCAGCAGGTCTTGGCAGGCGGCGCGCTTGGGTCACTCGTGGCCGGAGCACTGCGTCCTTACGTCGGCGTTGTTGGCGGAGTTATAATCTTTGGCGCTGTGTTTTTAATCTCCCTAAGGGTAGGCACAGGCATATCCCTCATAAACTTGACGGAAAAAGTATTTCAGGGTGTAAGTTTTATATTCGTAAAGTCCTTTGGTGCGAGCTCACGGGCGGCGCGCTGGTCCACCGGTAAGCTCGGCGAGTTTAAGGCACGTAAAGAGGCGGGAGCCGAAGAGAAGTCCGCGGAGACCAAAGAAAAGAAGCCTGTAAGGAAGAAGGTAGAGCCGACCATAGTTACGCCAAAGCCTCCGACGATAAAGGAGAAGAGGCTTGAGGCCGTAAAGGATAAGGAGGCTCTACAGGAAGAATTTGAATTCGTGGCGTCGGCTACGGGCGCAAAAGGTGCTTTCCAGCTACCGAATATAAACTTCCTTGAGCGCAAGAGCTCCTCTCAGGATGGCGATGATATAGACAAAGCCACGATACTTACCAATACGAAGATACTCGAAAAGAAGCTGAAGGATTTTGGTGTCGATGGCGCGGTCTTGGAGGTTCACCCGGGCCCTGTCGTTACGACATACGAGTTCGAGCCGGCTCCAGGTATAAAGGTTGGTAAGATAACGAACCTCTCAGACGACTTAGCCCTTGCCATGCGCGCGTCAAGTATTAGGATACTTGCACCCATACCCGGTAAGGCCGTCGTCGGCATAGAGATACCAAATGCAAAGAAGGCCTCAATACTATTTAGAGAGATACTCGAATCCTCTGAGTATGCAAAGACCAAGAGCAAGCTCGCTTTGGCACTCGGTAAGGATATAACGGGTATGCCGTTTGTAGCCGACTTGGCGAAGATGCCGCACGTACTTGTCGCGGGAGCAACGGGTGCCGGCAAGAGTGTCTCAATAAATGCCATGATACTCAGCATACTCTATAAGGCTACACCGGAGGAGGTTCGCTTCCTTATGATAGACCCTAAAATGCTTGAGCTTACCCCGTACGCCGGTATTCCGCACCTGATAGCACCGGTCGTAACCGACGCAAAGCGCGCAAATATAATGCTCAAGAGTATTGTTACTGAGATGGAGAAACGCTATAAGCTCATGTCCGAGATAGGGGCTAAGAATATCGAGGGCTATAACGCACTCGTTGCAGAAGACCCTACGCACGAAGATACGGATCACAGGAAGTTCCCCTACATAGTCGTCATAATAGATGAGTTGGCCGATCTTATGATGGTCGCCGGTAAAGATGTAGAGGACTCTCTCGTAAGGCTTTCGCAGATGGCCAGAGCCGCAGGTATTCACTTAATCTTAGCAACACAGCGCCCGTCCGTTGATGTTATAACAGGACTTATAAAGGCTAACTTCCCGGCGCGAATATCTTTCCAAGTACCGTCGAAGACCGACTCGCGCACCATACTCGATAGCGGAGGAGCTGAAGCCTTGCTCGGCCAGGGCGACATGCTCTACCTATCTTCTGGAACGGTTAAGCTCGAGCGTGTGCACGGGGCGTATGTTTCAGAGAGAGAGATTGCAAAGATAACTAAGTTCCTCAAGGCGCAGGCCAAACCAGAGGAACAGAAAGAAATCATAACCGAGAAGACGGTCGAGAAGATGGCTGAGGATGAAGACTTGGGCGAAGAGTTCATGCGCCGCTACCGTGAGGCCGTGGAGCTGGCAATGACACTTGAGATGTTGTCGACCTCATATATACAGCGTCGCTTTAGAATCGGCTACAACACTGCCGCACGCATAATAGAGAAGATGGAGGCAGAGGGTATAGTTGGCCCGCCAAATGGCAGTAAGCCGAGAGAAGTCCTCAAGGGAGGCGAGGTATGATAAAGAAGATAGTCGTCATTGCGGCCTTTGCTGTTCTCTGTGCAGGCGTTACTTCCGCTAATAGTACCGATTTGAAGGTAAAGCTCATCGACGGTGAAGCCGAAGCGGTTATAAGAGGTCTTCAAGCCAGGTATGAGTCCATGAACTCGCTCTCTGCGAACTTCACCGAAGAGGTCTTCTACGAGGCGGTAAATCAGGGGGATGTTGCCACGGGGCGCGTATATCTGAAGCGTCCGGGTAAGATGCGATGGAATTATGTAGAACCCGAAGCCGAAGAGGTAGTAAGCGACGCCAAGACATTTTGGGTATACCAGCCTGAGCTTAATCAGGTGCTCGTAACGCCTGCCACCGGAGGCCACGCCTCCGGTGAGGTCATGGATTTTCTTGGCGATATGGTAGACATTGAAGCCAAATTTAAGGTGAAAGTAATTACCTCTAAAGAAGTCGAGCTTACGCCGAAAGGTTCTAACGATACTTTAAAGAAGTTGAGACTCACATTCGATAAAGACTTTGTCATATCAAAGGCCATAGTCAGGGATTCATTCGGCGGTAGAACGACGATAACCTTTAGAAACGTTTTGATAAACCCAAAGCTCTCCGACGAGCTATTTATATTTAAGATACCAAAGGGCGTTAATATAGTGCGTCCATAACCAAAAGGGGAGGTTCATATATAATGGCGACATTCGATATAGTATCAAAGACAGATGAACAAGAGGTAGACAACGCCGTCAATCAGGCGAAGAAAGAGATATCCACCCGCTACGACTTCAAGGACTCTAAGAGCACTATCGAGGTGAATAAAGATATAGAAATAACCATAATGAGCGACGATGAACATAAACTTAAGTCGGTCGTGGATATACTCGAAAATAAATTCATAAAACGCGGTGTATCTCTTAAGTCACTCGACTATGGCAATATAGAAGACGCCTCAGGTGATATGAAGAGGCAGGTAATAAAGATTGTCCAAGGCCTTTCGCAGGATAAGGCAAAGGAGATTTCCAAGTTCATAAAGGCCACTAAGCTTAAGGTGCAGAGCCAGATTCAGGGCGACCAGCTTCGCATAACGGCAAAGAAGATAGACGACCTGCAGGAGGTTATAACGCTCGTTAAGGCTGAAGATTTTAAGACTAGTCTTCAATTCGTTAATATGAAGTCCTAATGCGGCTTTAGGGCATCGCGAGAATTGCCCGTCTTCCTTGTTACGCTTCGGAGTTTAATCGCTCAACGTACCTAAAAGTACGCTTCGCTCTTAACTCCTTGCGTGCGAAGGGTCCGCCGGCCCCTCGAATACGACCAATTCTCTTTGCCGCCTTTAAATGATAGTTTGGCTTTATCGTGGTTCTATAAAGATAATGGAGTTGTTGGTGCGGGGCTAAAATTTTGTCATCCTGAACTTGTTTCAGGATCTGCTTTTAAAAAAACTGTCATTCCCGCGCAGGCGAGAATCCAGGGCGCATAGCGCCTTTGACAAAGCATAAAGTTAATTCGGTGGTCATGCTCGTTCGACGGGCGCAAGTCGCTTAGACAAAGCATAAGGTTAATTCGGTAATCATCACCACGACCGCATACAGAAAAAGTTCTAACCAAAAGACAGAGGTCTTTCTAAAATCATGAAAAAATCTATCCTTTATATCGCAGCACTCCTTGCGCTCTTAATTACTCCAGGCCTTACACTTGCCGACGGTGCTATCGTAGAGACCCGCGTAGAAGGTGTCGGTTGGGTGACGGCTCTTGATGGCAGGGCTAATATTATTTCAAATGGCGAGTCTTTTGCTTTAGAAGTCGGCAGAGAGGTCTTCTTAGGTGACGAGGTGAGCACCTCTATAGACGCAACGGCGATGATAGAATTAAATGACGGCTCCGTTGTAGCGCTTGCCCCTTTGAGTCGGATAAAGATAACATCTTTTGCCTATAATGAAGAGACAAAGGAAAATAAATCGTACCTAAAGCTCTTTGCCGGAAGTGTCAGAGGATTACTCAGAAACCTCTTCGGCAGTTCTTCAAAGATGAGCTTTGAGACAGAGACCTCGGTCGCAGGGGTTAAGGGAAGCGACATCTCCGTATGGCTCGACGGCGACGAGACGGTCGTTGCCGTCAATGAAGGCTCAGGCTTTATAAAGAGTAAAGACAGGAACTTCCCCGGCTCTGTCGGTATAAGGGCAGGCTTCATGGGACGCTCCGTAAAAGGAGCTTCACTTAAAAGATCCGTAGCGATACCCGATAAGCTTAAGGCAAAGATAGATAAGCTTAAGGTCAAACGCAATAAGAGCTCGGTCGATAGGTTCAAGAAGAAGAAAGAAAAAGAATTAAAGAAAAAGCAGGGCGACAAGGGTAAGAAGACAAAAAAGAAATTTAAGAAACGTATTAAGAGTGGGAAGAAGCCGGATTTTAGTAACAGGCCGGCTCGATAAATCTCCGCACTCTACGTTAAGCCCCCGCAGGGGCGGCTTCTAAATAATAAACAAGGTCGGTAGTCTTCATGGTAAAGCAGTCTATCGTAAAAGAATGGATAGAACTTTTAGCCACAGGGCCG
>DAOVKH010000039.1 GCA_030631875.1 Deltaproteobacteria bacterium
AATAGCGCGGGTATGGCTATCTTACATAACCTCTCAATACCGCCGGCGATACCCTTGCCGAGGATAAATAACCCCGCACCGAGCGTTATGAAGAAGAAGATGTACGTCCAAGCGCCGGGCGACATGAACTTACCGTCGCCGCCACCGTCGCCCAAGTAATCGCCGAGATAGCTTGCGTACGGAGCCAAGTAATCGGAGGCAGTCTTTGCGCCCGCGACCGACTCTGCCGTCGGGAAGTTACCGAATATCGAAGAGAGGCTGAAGGCCAACGTCCACGAGCAGATGTATGTGTAGTATACGAGTACGACGAGCGGCAGGAATATTCCGAGTATGCCTATGTACTTGGCAACACGGCTCTTCCATATTGCGTCGAAGATGCCGGGTGTCGTACCGTGGCCGATGCGTCCGCCATACCTGCCAAGCCCCCACTCGACCCACATGAGAGGGATGCCCAAGACGATGAACGAGATGAAGTACGGGATCATGAAGGCACCGCCGCCGTTCTCGGCGACCTGCACCGGGAAGCGTAGGAAGTTACCAAGGCCGATGGCATTCCCCGCCATCGCCAGTATCAGACCGATCCGCGAGCCCCAATGCTCACGCCCGTTCCGTACGTGTATGTTTTCTAAGTCGTTTGACATGGTTTTTAAACCATACAAAATATGTGGGGGGATGTCAATTGGAGTGGGGGGCTTTCCACCTTGAATAGCCCTATGGAAAATGCTATGGTTAGTTTATTCAAGAAGCATACAAGCACTCATACACCACCAACCCAAAGTACACACATGACTACAATGACAACCCCAACTGTAATTGACCTGTTCTGCGGCATCGGCGGCATGACACACGGATTCGTTAAAGAAGGCTTTGAAGTCGTTGCAGGTATAGATAACGACGAAACCTGCAGATACGCATATGAGTCTAACAATAACTCGGCTCGCTTTCTACTTCAAGGCATAGAAGACGTTACCGGTGAAACGCTGCTCTCTTTCTACTCCCAAAACGATATAAAAATACTAGTTGGATGCGCTCCCTGCCAACCCTTCTCTAAATACTCACAAGGCAAGCCATTGAGCTCAAAGTGGAGCTTGCTTAAAGAATTCGGAAGATTGATTGAATCCATACAGCCAGACATCGTTTCCATGGAGAACGTGCCCGGACTTGTAAAGCACGAAATATACGACGAGTTTGTTGCGTTACTAAAGGACAACGACTACCACACATCGAAAAACATAGTTTACTGCCCTGACTACGGCATACCACAAAAAAGAACTCGACTGGTTTTTCTCGCCTCTAAAAAAGGGCCTATAAAGCTAATTGACAAGACACATACACCAGACAACTATAAGACTGTAAGAGAGACCATAGAAGTATTACCTAAGATCGCAGATGGTCAAACCCATAGAGAAGACCGCCTACATAGAGCCGCAGAACTCTCAGAACTCAACAAGAAGAGAATAAGAAGCACCCCTGAAGGCGGATCATGGAAGGACTGGAATGAAAGCTTAATACTTGATTGCCATAAAAAAGACAGCGGGAAAAGCTACGGCAGTGTCTACGGGAGAATGAAGTGGGACGAACCTGCCCCAACCATGACGACTCACTGTATCGGCTACGGAAACGGCAGATTTGGACACCCGGAGCAGAACAGGGCAATTTCATTTAGAGAAGCCGCATTATTCCAAACATTCCCAACCTCTTATAAGATGTTCGACTCAAGTGAATCATCACCTCTCAAAAACCTCGCAAGACATATAGGCAATGCCGTTCCCGTCGAACTAGGACAAATAATAGCAAAAAGCATACAAAAGCATTTGGTGGAATATTATGGGGAATAATAAAGCCTTTACATTCGAGATATCCCTAAGCGTCTTGAATCACTTAGGAAGGAATCTTTATAGAAGCTTCACAACAGTTCTTGGAGAAGCAATTTCTAACTCTTGGGATGCAAATGCCGAGAATGTATGGATCTATATTGATAAAGAAAATAATAGTTTTTTCATAAAGGACGATGGCGATGGAATGACCGCCGATGACTTTCAGGATAAATTCTTAAAAATAGGGTATTCAAAAAGGAAAGAAGGAGAAACTTCTCCAGTAAAGGGCAGGCCGTATATAGGCAGGAAAGGTATAGGGAAATTAGCATTACTATCATGTGCAAATAAAATATCGGTAATATCTAAAGTTCTCGGCGATGATTATATCGGTGGAGTTATAGATAACTCAGGTTTAGACAAGGCAATTATAGATGACCTGACGCCAAAAGAATATGCGTTAGGAGATCTCGACAATAGAGTTTTCACTAACCACATGAAAGGCCATACTAAAGGCACTATTATTCATTTCGAAGAAACTAAGGAGGGCATCAGGCACAGCTTGAACTTCTTAAAAAAGATTGTTGCTTTATATTTCCGTTTCTCCCTTATAGACCCCAACTTCAACATATTTATCGAAGACGAAAAAGTTACCCAAGATTGCTTGAATGACCTTGTCTCAAAAACGCAATTCCTTTGGAAAATAAATACAATAGCTGACCCCTACATAGAAATGCTCCAAAATAAATTTACAGCAGATAAAAATGAACAAAGACAGCTTGACATAGATAGTACCATAAAGGGGTTCGTTGCCTCTGTTGAAAAGCCGAGCCATCTTAAAATCAGAACTATGGAAGAAAAAGTTAGCATTGATCTATTTGTCAACGGTAGACTACGAGAAAGAGATATCTTGAAGCACATCCCAACCACGCGAGTGGTAGAAAGTTATTTATATGGACAAATTCATTTTGACGATTTAAATGACACCACAGACAGGTTTACCAGTAGCCGTGAAGGAGTTGTTGTTGACGACCCTAAGTATAATGACTTCCTAACTTTATTAAAAACAAAAGTGATTAATAAAATTATGAAAGAGTGGGACGAATTTCGAGTCAACCACAAAGAAGAAGGTGACTCCGAAAATATGAGGCTTACGCCAAAGAAAAGAAAAAGTCTAGCTCTATTTGATACAATCTCCAAAGATTATGAAATCCCCAAAAGCTCGAAGTATAAGGATAAGGTTGACGATTGGGTCGACAACCTAAGAGATGACGCGAGTTTCAATTTTACATCTTATGCAGAATGTTTTATTTCAGAAAATCTCACGAGAGCTTATATTCAAGATAAAAAATTATCGCTGGCCAAAAAAGAAGGCAGGATAGAGCGGTTCAAGAAAGAAGAAAAAGAAAGCAAGGCAAAAGGTAATATAAATATAGAACTAAGAGAGAGCGCTTCTGACTTAAGCTACCTTGACATGGGCGATCTTGCACATATAGTAGAAAAAGCGAGCACTGAGAATTGCTTGCCAAAAGATGCCAAACAATATAAACCTATCAGAGATGCCCTTATGCATACCGCACGCTTAACTAAGTCTGCAAAATTGAAACTAACATCAGTATATGACAATATACAAGGCAGAATAAAAGAACTTTTGTCTGAGAAGTAATCCCCTATGCGGCAAAGAGAAACCTATCTTCCCAATAGGTTCTTCAACCCCCGTTCAAACTCCTTCCCCAAATCCTCAATGTCCTTTACAGGCTCTGGCGCAGGCTTGGTGGTAGTAGAGGCAGGCGTCGGCTTCTTCTTACCCGTAGTCTTTGCCTTCTCTATTGCCGCAACACAAGCATTCTTCCCCTCCTCATGTCGACTACCGGTAAGTGCAAGCAGGGCTCCGGGCGGGCCGAGGATGGCCGCACCGCCAAGGCCTTTGAGTAAGGTAATGGCGGCCTTACCGGAATCGACCTTGACCTTTGGGCGTGCGAGCGTGCCCTTTATCTTAAGCGGCTTTATGAGCTGTGAGAGGCCAATGCCAACGCCTCCGGCATTTAGCGAATCCTTCTGCACGAGGTCGAATGTCAGCTCGATGTGTTCGTTATAGAGCTTCACCCTGCCCTTGCCCTGAACGCTCGCCTTCCTGGTATCGAATAGGAAGGCCGTCGTCTTGGCCACGCCCTCTGAAGCCTTAAAGCCAAGGACGAGACAATTTACCTTTACGACTTCATCTGAACCCGCCAACTCCACCTCTTCGCCCCTTCCATTGGAGCGTAGGATTGCGCTCAATATATCACCGTCGATTATGGCGGCGTAGCGGCTCTTTATGCGCCCCTTGCCTGCCGAGAGGTATGCCCTGCCATTTAGCTTAGCCATGATCTCGGCAATGGAACGCCCACTGCCGGAGACGTCTATATCCACGTCTATCTTGCCCTTATAGCTGTCGGTAACGCCTAAGTCTCCGAGCATCCGCCCGACATCAATATTATCTCCCTTGAATTTGACGACAACTTCGGGCGTTGGCTTTGACGCACCTTTTTTATTTGAAGCATCAACCATTAGGGAGCCTGTAACGGCTCCGCCACCGACCTCCCCTTTAAGCGGTGTAATCTTCATCTTACCGTTACTGAGATTTATGCCAACGCTCAGCTCTGTGAAGGCGAGCTTTTCGAGGAGTACCTGCTTTGCCTTAAGGTCTATATCGCCGTCGACGAGACTCAGGAGCTTAAAGTCCAGCGGGGCTTTTGAGAAGACTCGTTTCTTGCGTCTCTTCTTTTTAATAGCTGGCGCTTCAGCGCCAGCAGTATTTGGACGCTCGCTCTTCTTAAGTATCGCACGAAGATCTAACTTATCGGAACGGAGCTTGGCCGTAAGCCTCGGAGGCCTCCCGCCGGAGCGCGCCACCTCTGCCGTGACGATGCCCGATAGATCGCTCCCGCCGAGGTTGGCCGTAAAGTCGGTTAGTTTATATGTATGCGCCTTTGGAGCTACGGCTCTGCCCTTGAATTCAAATGGGCCGTGGAGAGGAACTTCATTGCCGGTAAGTATCTCCATATCGGCAAGATCTTTACCCCTTACGACGAAGTCCATATCGACTATACGCTCGCCGAGTATATCCCTGGCAGTGCCGTCAAGGTTGACCTTAATCGTATCGAAGCTCGCCTGAACCTTAACGGGCCAATCTACGTCCTTCGAGAGTAGCCCGGCTAAAGCCCCGAAGCTACCGTCGAGCGCAAAGGGCTTTCCCTTATATTTACCGTCGAGTGTGAGTGTCATCGACTCGTCGGCTTCAGGTACGACCGCAGGTGCGACGGCAGGCAAGACGGCCTTCAGAGTCTTAAGCTCTACTGCGTACTCACGCTTGGTCTGACCGTCCTTAAAGGTAAAGCGTCCGCCCTCTATGCGCAGGTCGTCCAATGAGATATCTGGGATGGTGGTAATTGCACCGTCGTCATCCGATGAGGCAATCTCAACCTTCTCTTGAGCGGACTTATTTGTTTCAGGCGGCGTAAATGCCAGATTAGAGCGTCCCTTAGAATCGGTCTCTACAAATATCTCCGGATTGGTTACGATAAAACGCTTAACTTCAATGCTCTTAAATATGAGTGGCAAGAGCCTTAGTTTTAACTCAATGGCATCGATCGTAGCCATATAAGGATCATTACTCCACTCGGCATTTTGGAATTTAATATCAGAAGCTGTAAGCACGGGGCTCAGGCCAAACTTAATATCCATATCGCCCGCTATTACGAGCTCACGTCCCGTAGCCTCCAAGACGGCCTCAGATATCTCCGGCTTTAATTTGTTGATATCGTAGCCCGATACAACGACGTATGCCGTCATTACGACTACGACGAATAGAACGGAAACGACGGCTGCTACCCACTTAATTAAACGCATCTACTGCACTCCCTTAAATATAACGACATGGCTACTTTTACCACACTATGGGCTATGAAATCCAAGCATCTTGAGCTTTTACCTTGAAATGGACGGCGAGAATGTTTATGATGTAGCACTTACAGTCGGGGCGTAGCGCAGACCGGTAGCGCACCGCGTTCGGGACGCGGGGGTCGGAGGTTCAAATCCTCTCGCCCCGACCAACAATACATCCCGCATATATAGGATTAATCATATGATAAGACACATCGTATTCTTCAAATTAAAAGAAGGTTCATCGACGGACGACCTCACACGCCTAATATCGACGCTTGAGTCATTGAAGGATAGTATCGCACTCGTAAGGTCGCTCACGGTAGGGCGTGACATTGGTAGACAGGCAAAGTCTTATGATATAGCCTTAGATACCACATTCGATTCAATGGAAGATCTATCGAGCTATGCGGTCGACCCGTACCACTTAGAGGTAGTCGAGGTCATAAAAGAGCTATGTGAGACGACCTGCAAGGTCGACTTTGATATATAAGAACTCCCGCCACTCTCCATCATCTCGAAACGACATTCACTGAATCAAGGCCCCGCACGGAGATTCCATCGAAGGTTTTACCGTAGAGTGTGGCCACCTTACTAGTCCTTCTTATATTCAAATCCTTCGTACCAATGTGAACAACCAGATCCAGCAACGAGTCGTCATTAACGTCCTCCAAAGAGGCCGCCGCCTTACCACTTTCCTTTATTATCACCGAAGAGCCGGCCAAGACCAACGTCTTCGAATCGATAGTCACGGCGTCAAAGCTCTCTGTGCTTAAGATAGCAACGGTAAGCTTCCCTCTGCTGCTAAGCCTTACCTTATTATCCGGATCGTCGGGGTTTATGTCGATATCAACCTCCACGCCTTGGAAGATAAACTCAATCCCGTTAATATTCCCCTCTACCTCGCCAGGGATATCCAGCGGTACTTGCGTTATCTCGGCCAGACCGCTCACCGGGTCTGGGAGAGGATTTATCTCGTAGATTCCCCTACCTACTATGTTGCTACGTCCCACTGTTCCAAAGAAACGACCTTCGGGCGTAATGGTTAGAGAGGTGAAGCCAAAGTTCGTAATGACCCCGCCAAGGCCGAGATAGACCTTACTCTCCTTAATGACTGCACCCGTATCCTGGTCGAGCCTGAATATGCTCTTCTCAGCCGAGTTATTATTTTCTACAGACCACAGGTCACCCGTTATCGGATGTACGGAGATAGCACCACTACTGAACATATCATCTCCGAAGTTTAATATGGGTGTCGATATCGCCGTATCAGGGTCTATCAGCAATACCCCTGCCCAATCATCCCAATAACTCCCATAAAGAGACCCGTCGAGCGCAAAGTCAATGTCCGAGATATACGGGTAGTTAGTGGAGCCTACCTCCTCCAATATAGCGCCGGTAGCCGGATCCACCCTATATAGATGTGACATCTTGCTAAGCTCAGACTTTACATTGCTCGCCGTAAAGAGCCTGCCTGTTGGATCAAAGGATAGGCTCGTCCACCCGGGCTCACGCCCATTAAAGTACCCGGCGTCGCCCACAATACGAACAACACCGCTATCTATATCAACCTCCAACAGCTCTCCCTTACTTGTCGTTACAAAAAAATCAGGCACGTACTCATCTGAGTGCGTAACGTTAGAGAACGAAAGAGCTGAAATGACAATAAATAGAAAGATCACAGGTAAGACAAAACCCCATAACCACCTCTTTGAATTTGTAGTATCCTTCTCTGTTAGCTTCATCTTAAGTACCTCTCTCTTACATATTTAGGGCTAAGATCTAACTCATATAATAGGCCGCATCCAAGGTGCGTCTTACCCTATACTTAAAGAATAGACCCATTTAAAGCTCTGTCAATGACAGTAACCTTGACCGAAATCCTGCACACGATTTTTTTATTTTCCGCAAGAGTGCCTTATCGGGTATAATCCTATATTATCGGTAAGATAGAGGGCTATCGCCACTTCTTAAACCTTACATAAAAGAAGATACTTACTCATGACCAAAGAAAATATATTAAAGACCCGACTCGACAGACTCTATCGAAGATTTGACAAGGGCTTTCTGGAATCTGACCCATTACTATTCCCGCATCGTTTCACCTCTAAGAGAGACCAAGAGATAGTCGCCCTCATCGCCTCGGCGCTGGCTTACGGGCGTGTGGCTCATATTAAGAAGAGCATTGAGAGTGTCCTCGCCATAATGGGCTCTAAACCCTACGCCTTCACCATGAACCTTACTCCCAAGGAAGGCATTAAGCTCTTCAAAGGTTTTACCCATCGCTTCAACAACGGTTCCGACATTGCGTGCCTCATATACTTCATGCGCCAGATGATAGAAGAGAGCGGCTCCATCGGGGGCTTCTTTAAGCTCGGCTATAGTAAAGAAGACTCTACTATAAAGAACGCACTTATATCCTTCACCGAAGGTGCGCTCAAGCTGTCGCACGGCGGCATCTACGGACGCGCGAAAGTGCTTCCAAAGAAGGCAGGTGTCAGATACTTCTTCCCGTCTCCCAAGGACGGAAGTGCGTGTAAGCGGCTGAACCTATGGCTCAGGTGGATGGTGCGCACCGCAGACGACGTGGACTTAGGGTTTTGGAGGTTCATCGCTCCGGCAAAGCTCATCATGCCCATTGACACACACATTGCACGCCTCTCACGCTACTTAGGATTAACCAATAGAAAGACGGCCGACTGGCGTATGGCAGAAGAGGTAACCGAGGCATTAAGGGTCTTCGACAACTGCGACCCCGTTAAGTACGACTTCGCAATATGTCGGCTCGGAATACTCGACGAATGCCCTAAACGCTATGATAAAGCAAAATGCCTTGAGTGCCTAATCAACGACGTATGCGTTATTAGATAAAAAATACTTTGACCACTAACGCCTCTTGCGATATCCTCTAAGAGATATGACTATGCAGATAAAAGACGCATTCGCTCTGATACAGGATGATATAAAGCTCGTTGAAGAGAGCTTTGACGAAAACCTCATGACAGAGGTCTTCCATATAAGCAAGGTCGGCAAGCACATACTCACCAGCGGAGGTAAACGCTTCCGCCCCTTGATACTTCTATTGGCGAGCCGCATGACGGGTTACGCAGGCGACAAGCACATCCCGCTCGCCATAGTGATGGAGTTCATCCACACGGCAACGCTCCTCCACGACGACGTAGTGGATAGCGCCGGACTTCGCAGAGGCACGCCTTCGGCAAACGCCCTCTGGGGTAATGAATCAAGCGTCCTCGTCGGTGACTACCTCCTCTCAAAGGCATTCTCCATAGCCATAGATTGCGGAAGCCTCAAGATACTAAAACTCCTGGCCGAGGCGACAACACTAATGGCCGAGGGCGAAGTCCTGCAGATGATAAAGCACTCGGATATGCAGACAACAGAAGAAGACTACCTAACGGTAATCACCAATAAGACGGCAGCACTCTTCTCCATATCGGCGGCCATCCCTGCCATACTCGCAGACCTTACGCACGAAAAGGAAGAGGCCCTTGCAACATACGGCATGGACTTAGGCATTGCATTCCAGCTAATGGACGACTGCCTCGACTATACATCCAAGGACGACGTACTCGGCAAGACCGTCGGGAGCGACCTGCGTGAAGGTAAGATTACGCTCCCGCTCATAAAGGCATACCGTGAAGCCACCCAAGCCGAGAAGGCAACGATAGACGAGGCCGTCAACTCAGACGGCACTTCAGAGGCAGGCTTAAAAGAGGTATTCGATATAATAAAGAAGCACGACGGCATAGGCTACACCTTAGAGCTTGCCAAGGAACGTATCGCACGCGCAAAGGAATGCCTGGAGCTATTTGCTCCGAGCGTGGAGCGAGAGGCTTTAACTGCAGTTGTGGATTATGTTATAGATAGAGAAAACTAACCTCTTCACGGCGGCGCGATAAGTCTCCGTATCCTGCGTTACGGTGCGGGCTTCGTCGTTCAATGTACCGACCGGTACACCTCACTCCTCAGCCCTTCCGTGCCTTGACTACGAAAACTTCTCTTTGCCGCTTGCAGTACTAAACAAAACCGTTCGCCCTGAGCCAGCCGAAGGGTCTAACGAACGGTCTTACTTAGAAAAACAATCCTCATTCCCGCGAAAGCGGGAATCCAAAAACAGTTAATGCCGACGTCGAAGGACGTCGGCATTTTTTTATTATGGGTAGCATAGCAAACACTACGGAACTATCATAACGCTTTTTCCGAGATCACCTTCCATAGCTTTTCTTGAAAATCATATATTGAATTACTCTCGTACATATATTTTTTATTTTCTGATAAGTCAGAATAATCTATTCTGATATAACGTTCTAATTCTTCTCCTACTTTTCGCTTTTCTATTAATTGCTCAAAATCACCAACATCATAGGTTGCTTGAGATTTTTCATCAGGAAAACGAATAGCAACACTCTCTTTGTTCTTATGAATATATTCTTTTCCCCTTTCGGATATAAAATAAAAGTGGTATCTAGCCTGTATTATCTTGGCAGGAGCATTTGTTACTCTAATAGCTATCCTCTGCGGTAAATAGATTAGATGACCTTTTTCATTTAGTACTGCAAAATCTATTGCCCATACAAATGGTCGGCTCGAATTAACGTATTGATTGCGTGACCAATAAAGCGCGAATATCGACACAACCAATGCACATAAAGCAACGATAATTGGTGCCCAGTCAGCGTACCAAACCGCCGGTTCGGAAAAATTTTCTATAAATATTTTCAGTGGTTTCATTTAAATAACGCCTTCTCGGGATGGGTAGCACCACCTCGAATTCCTCTTCCCAGTATACTTCACATTTTACTTTAAATCCACGGATTTATCTCCCCTCCTCCTACGGAAAAGAGCAAAAGCAGATGCTGAAACGGGTTCAGCATTACAAAACTAAAAGCCCCCTCCCCCTGAGCCTCATTGACAACCTTTATTCTTATGGTAGAGTGTATAACTATCGATATCCGTCTAATACGCACGATTCTTAAAAGGAGGTCTACCATGACAATTCGCAAAACACTTACACTTTTGGCTTTTGTGGTATCTATGGCCGTTGCAACCAACGCGCACGCCACAGAGCCTTTACCTGCCGTGCCGCCGATACCGGCAGATAACACAATGACGGACGTTAAGGTAGAGCTCGGCAAGATGCTATTCTTCGACCCGCGCCTCTCTTCAAG
>DAOVKH010000196.1 GCA_030631875.1 Deltaproteobacteria bacterium
AAGGGCTCTCTAAATACAATGAGTCGTTCTTAAGGGAGATGACGAAGCTCCTTGGCGAAAGCATCTATACGCACAGAAATAACGAAGCCGATTTGGCGCGTTCGCACAGCATCGTAAAGGTCGATGAGATGGGCTTGGAGTTGATAGCCATGAAGGACTCAAAGCGGTTGCTCTCTATTATAGCGACGGCCGCCTCAGAGATACTCGGTGCCGAAGGAGTTGTATTAAAGCTCATGGAAGGTATGCCCGATAACTTCGAGAGGGTTGCATCGCACGGCCTTGAGAATAAGAAGAACGCAGAGCACTTCTCCGCCATAGAAGAGGAGACGACACGTGAGGTCTTACGCAAAGGAGAGTACGTGCTTAGAGAGTTCAGTGAGGACGCGAGCCCGTATGTGCGGGGGATAATATCTTATCCGTTATTTTATTCAGGCGAGTTGGTAGGTATACTCTCGCTCTTCAATAAGTGCGACGCTGAGAGTCCGTACCCGAAGGCCTTTGGTTCTGTCGACATTGAAACGTTGAAGAGGTTTGTTGTATATGTCGAGCGTGTCTTGCCTACGATTACCGAGAAGTATATTATAAAGGACGGTGCCGTAATCGCTACACCGGAGTTGTTTAGAAGACGCTTTGAGGAGGAGATGAAGCGTGCCAAGAGATATGGCCGTGAGCTCGTTATCATTACGGTGCGTGTCGGAGGGCTTGGCGGCGTGTCGGGTGCGGTCAAGGAAGAATTTATAAAGAAACTCCTCGGTTATATAAACGATAAGATACGTGCCTTTGATGTAGTGACGATGCTCAATGAAGAGACGGTCGCGGTGCTATTCCCTGAGACCGACGCAAGGGTCTTGAGTGCCCTGAATAAAGCCATACTCGGTGAAGCGCCGACTGAGTTTAGCCGAGGTATATTCTACGGCGTTGCTTCTTATCCAAAGGACGGTGACGACTTCGACCATCTCATAGACGAAGCCCTTGGGCAGGTAAGCCCCGGCGGTAAGGATAAGGTTCAGGCGTAGTGTCGTCGGATATATAAAGTATTTAAAAAACAATAGGCCGAGAGCTATTAGCTCTCGGCCTTATTAAATTCAATTACTGTCGGTCTTCTTCTTAAGCTCTAATCTCCCGATACGAGTTGTGGCTCACAGAGTTGTGTGTCGTACGGTGCAAGGCGACCACACTTCTTGCATATATACTCTATGGAGTCGAGCATCGCCTTGCATACGTGGCGCGCGTCATCTGTTTCTTTCTTGCAGAACTCGCAGGTAAAGGGGAGTTCTTTTTCATTCGGGTGGCAGAGGTGTCCTCTGCCGCTTGCCGCTATATCGCAGGTCGAGCACTTATATGTCTTGACGTAATCGGTCATAATATTTGAAGTATCCTTTCGGGCTATTATATGAATCCTATTTGCCGTATAGCTCCACGCTCATTTCGGTGAGTTTTCTAAGGTGTATCTTCTCTTCGTCGATTATCTCGTTCATGAGAGCTTTGTCTTTTTCGCGTATGGCCTTTAGGAGTTCGTAGTAAAAGAGTATTGATTCCTTCTCCATGTTGATGGAGTGCTCTAAGGCGGCCTTTTCATCTCCGGCGATTTTACCGTAGTCCTTGCCTTTTTCCTTGGAGGTAAATACTTCGGCATCGGCCAGAGATTTTATATATAGAGACGCTTCCTCTATGTATGGGTCGAATGGGCCGTAGGGAGAAGAGTCGTCCGTTACGGAGTCCTTGAGTTGCTTGAAGTACTTTACATGACCGACCTCTTCTTCGGCCAGGTATTCGAATAGTTCTTTGAGCTTAGCGTTATTTGTGGCGGCCGCTGCGTCGCGGTAAAAGTGCTCGCCGTTTTCTTCTATCCTTACGGCCATGTCGAGTATTTCAGAGCTTGAGAAATGTACGGGATCCATTAACTTCCTCCATTAAAGTAATTTTAAGGTTCATTGAAACGTATGAAATTATAGCAGAATTCCCAAGAGAATAAAAGCCTTAGATTACCATCTAAAGATGCGTGGTTGAAGTCCCTCTCTCTAATTAATCTTACGTTAAGAGTCCTTTAATCTTCACCTGCTATAATATAAGTAAGATAAAGAAAGTCAGGAGGTGATCGAGATGAGTGGCACAATGTTGTTCTTATTGATAGGTGTTGTCTTTCTTGTAGTAGAGGTATTGGTACAGGAAGATGAGCTTGTTAATGGAGTGGAGCGTCGCTTCGGTCGTAAGCAGTAGGCGGCCTACCTCTGCGGCGCGATAAAAGCCCACCTGCGTTGTTGTACTTGATATTTGTTCGCTCGACGTACCTTTAGTACGCCTTGCTCTCAATATCTCGTACGCGACGGGTTCGCTGACCCCTCGCAGGAGAACTTTTCTCTTTGCCGCAGGTTTTGTAGAGATGTTCCTTGGATATTTTAAAGAGGCACACCCAATGTTGGGGTCTGCCTTTTTTTGCTTTGCGGCTTCGATAAAAGCCCATCTGCTTTGTTCTGCTTCAAAATCGGTCATTCGACGTACCTGAAAAGTACGCCTCACTCCCAATTCCTCGCACGCGACGGGGCCGCTGACCCCTCGCATATGAACTCTTCTCTTTGCCGCCACAAACTGTCTCTATGATCGCCTCGCCTTGACTTGTGAAAGCCGCTTATATTAGTATGGATCTTACATAGCCAAGTGCGGTCGTAGTTCAATGGTAGAATGAAAGCTTCCCAAGCTTTAGATGAGGCTTCGATTCCCTTCGCCCGCTCCAGATTTTATGTTATACTCCAGCCTGACAAATTACTATAAACGGCTTTGTCGGCCTGTTGATATTAGAAGGAGAAAAAACCTATGAAGATGATGCGAACAGCTAATCCTGCTCTGAACGAGAAGACATTTACCCGTGCCCACGATTTCATGGATACAGGGGGCGAGGTGATGACTCTCAACGGTACGGTTAATAAATCCACAGCACTACTCGCACTCCTCTTTATCTCAGCACTTTGGCCTTGGTATAAATTCTTTAGCCTCGACCCGGCCGCCCAGCAGATGATGCCGATCTTTGCGATAGGAGGAGTTATAGGAGGCTTAATATTTGCCCTCATAACCATATTCAAGCCCAAGGCCGCGCCC
>DAOVKH010000166.1 GCA_030631875.1 Deltaproteobacteria bacterium
GATATGGTTAAGGCTGGAGAGGTTAAGCCCGCCCTAATCGTCGGCATACCCGTTGGCTTTGTCAATGCCAAGGAAGCAAAGCACTACTTAGCGACTCTCCCTGCTTCCACGGGTACTCCGTATATAACAAACAAAGGCCATAAGGGCGGAAGCACGGTAGCCGCGGCAATAGTCAACGCCTTGATAAAGATGGAATTCCAAGAAGATACAAAAGATAAAAGAGAAGCAGCCGTATAACAATAACTTAAAGAATAAAACAAAAAGAAGGAGGTAAAGATGCACATAGAACCAGGATTTATAGCACAGGCAAAGGTAGTTGGCGCTAACGCAACGCTACTCGCAGTACTCGGACTTTACGCAAGGAAGGTCGTCAAAAACCCAATAATACTCGTGAAGGCGGTAATTGCCGCGGTATTCTTCTCGATATTCATGCAGGTCTACAGCGTACCGGTCGGCCCCTCGGAGCTTCACTTCGTGGGTGCCATGGCCATATACCTGACACTCGGCTTCGTGCCGACACTCATAGGCTTTACGGTTGGGCTTCTCCTGCAGGGCGCTATATTCGACCCGCACGACTTGCCGCATCTGGCCGTAAACTCGCTTTCGCTAATAGTACCGCTCATCGCCACACACTATGCCATGGGCAAGAAGCTCTTCGATAAGAAGCTCACGAAGCGTCTTTCATGGAAGGCGATAGTAAAGCTCGACGCAATGTACTACGCAGGTGTTGTTTCGATGGTCGGATTCTGGTTGGTCATCGGGCAAGGTGCCGCAACGCTATCGTCGTGGCTTACATTCACAGCGGCATACCTCGTACTCATTGCCGTTGAGCCTATATTCACGATATCTATCGTAAGGCTTATGAAGAAGCACGAAGGTTCGAGTCTTATAAAGAAGTTCTTCGTAACGAAGAACCTTACAGTTACAGAGTAACCTACTCCTCTGCAACTACTTTGATGCTTAACGACGACACTCATAGAGCCGAAGGCAAGACCTACGGCTATACGACAGGCACATACGCCGTAGCCGCCGCTTTTGCGGCGGCTACGGTACTATTAGGTGGCGACGTACCAAAGTATATAACGGTATCTCTACCAAACGATATGCAGGCGACCGTACCTGTCATATCTATAGAAAAAACTGACGGCTATGTAACGGCTATGGTCGTAAAAGAATCGGTCGAAGATACAGACGTAACCGACTCTATGAAAATTACGGCACGAGTTGCCTTTAACCCTTCCTGCCGCAAGTCCGAGATAAATATAGACGGCGCAGTCGGCATCGGACGTGTCACAAAAGAAGGCCTACAACTCAACATAGGCGAGGCCGCCATAAACCCCGCGCCACGCAGGATGATCAAAGAAAATATTCGTAAACTTACCGAGCGTTCAATCGACGTAATAATATCAGCGCCCGACGGCGAACGCATCGCAGAGAAGACCTACAATGCAAGGCTCGGCATCTTGGGCGGAATATCCATCATCGGCACGACAGGCATCATGCAGGCCAAGTCTTCTGAGTCCTTTAAAGATACCATCTTAACTCAACTTAACTTTCTAAAAGAAAACAACTCAAAAGAAATTATAATAACGCCCGGCAATATCAGCGAAGAAGCAATGCTATTAAAATTTAAAGACCGAGTAAGCAAAGAGACCATGGTTCAATCGGGCGACTTTCTGGGCTTCACACTCAAGGAGGTCATAAAGAAAAAACTGCCCTTCATCCTTGCGGGCCATCCCGGTAAGCTCGCCAAGGTCTTGGACGATAACTTTCAGACACATTACTCAAAGGCAGGCCCGGCAAATACGGCTGTCATTGAGTTGTTTAAAGACCACCTCGACTATAACATAATTGAACGCATGGCAGAGTCGCCAACAGTCGAGGGTATGGTTGCAATATTGATTAAAGAAGATAAGAGAGAGTTGATAGATATGCTCGCCGACAAGATAGAGGCGTGCGTAAAAAAATACTTGAAGTTAGATACAGCTGTACCAACACTGCTCTTCAATATGAACAAAGAACTCATTGGAAGCTCAAAGGCCGGTAAGAGTTGGATAACCGAATAACTATAATAGGGTGCGGGCCGGGTGCGCCGGATCTCTTGACCCTGCGCGCAAGTACTGCGATATTAGATGCCGATTGCGTCGTTGGATCACAGCGCTTAATCGATGCATTTGCAATGGACAATCAAGAGACCATAGTAATCGACGGCAACTATAAGGCCGCGATAACCGAAGCTCACACCGTCGTAAAGAACGGCTTACGTGTAGCCTTTCTCGTCTCAGGAGACCCTTTATTCTGTAGCCTCGGCGCACTAATAGTGAAAGAATTCGGCAAAAAAGCCTCCGAGATAATCCCCGGCATCGGCTCTATCCCTTACGCCTTTACGCTCTTAAAGGAGAGCTGGCAGGATTACAGACTCCTTAGCCTCCACGGTAATGCAAACGTTGACATAAGAGAGGCCTTCAATAAGAACGACAAGATTGCGATACTACTCGATCCTGAGCAGAACCTTAAGTGGGTAAAGAATCAACTCGAAGGTGTGAAGACGGACGACAGGCGATTCTTCATCGCAACGAACTTAACGCTTCCGGAAGAAGACTTTAAAGAGATAGCCTTTAAAGACTTAGGCACGATTACAGAAGAATCGCTCGCAATACTTCTAATAAAAAAGAGAGATAAGCATGACCGATAAATTTTATGGTATAGGCGTAGGCCCCGGAGACCCTGAATTAATAACCGTCAAAGGGTTGAATGCCCTCAAGCGTGCCGACGTTATATTCGCGCCAAAGGCGACCATCAAAGGCGAGAGCCTCGCACGAGAGATAGTCGAAGGCCTCTTCGCTGATAAGAAAGATGAAGAAAAGAAAGAATTCATTGAACTCGAATTCCCTATGACCAAGGACGAAGAAGAGCTTAAGAATCGGTACGCAACCTCGGCAAGGCTCATACTTGACGCGATGAAGGCCGACAAGGTCGTAGCGTACCTGACCATCGGAGACCCTCTCCTGTATAGTACATATATATACCTCTTGGATGCGCTCAAAGAGCTCGCACCAAAGGTAGTCGTAGAGACCATCCCCGGCATAGCCGCCTATAGCGCACTTGCGGCAAGCCTTAATTATTCACTCGTGGAAAAAGACGCGCGCATTGCCATATGCCCTGTCCCAAAGAAGATGACCGAGCTGCGAGAGGTAATTGAATCTAACGATACGACCGTCATAATGAAGGTCGCCAAAAAACTTCCGGAGGTAGTAGGACTCTTAGCCGATATGGGTTTGACCGATAGCGCAATATTCGGAAGCCGTGTTGGACAGAAGAATGAAAAGCTGGTCGACGGTAGAGCCGAGCCATTTGAGTTCTCTGAAAAAGAGGGCTACCTCTCAACCATTATAGTAAGAAAGGCAACGCCATGAAGGTATCATTCATAGGGGCAGGACCCGGAGACCCAAAGCTCATAACCATCAAAGGCAAAGAGCTTATAGAGCGGGCAGAGGTCGTCGTATACGCAGGGTCTTTGGTAAATAAAGATATCTTAAAGTACGCGACGACCGCAAAGCCAGAAGACATACACGACTCGGCAGGGCTGAACCTCGAAGAGATGGAAGATATATTCCGTAAGGCAAAGGACGACGGCCACAACGTAGCACGCGTCCACACGGGAGACCCCTCCATATACGGTGCTATAAACGAACAGATGCAGGTGCTCGACCGCTTAGGTATTGACTACGAGGTCATCCCCGGCGTGAGTTCTTTTCAGGCCGCCGCCGCGGCACTCGCTCAAGAACTAACGTTGCCTGAGCTTTGCCAGACCATAACACTCACGCGTGCACCGGGCAGAACACCCGTACCCGACAAAGAGAGCCTCAGAGAGATCATACGCACAACCCCAACGCTCGTACTCTTCCTCTCCGTATCTAAACTGAACGAAATAGTCGAGACACTTAAAGAAGAATACTCAGATGACACGCCCGTTGCCGTCGTATACCGCGCGAGCTGGCCCGACCAAAAGATAGTCAAGGGAACTCTAACGACGATCGTCGAAGAGATGGCGAAGACCGATATAACGAAGACGGCACTCATACTCGTCGGCGAAGTATTGAGTAAAGACGCAAAGGCATCGCTTCTCTATGACAAGAATTTCTCGCACGAATACAGGGCAAAGAAGTGAAGACGGCAATCGTCGCCATAA
>DAOVKH010000141.1 GCA_030631875.1 Deltaproteobacteria bacterium
AGCGCGCGATAAGACAGGCGCAAACGCGACGGTAATATACGTGCCGGCCCCTTTTGCGGCAGATGCGATACTCGAAGCCGTAGACGCGGGCATTGAGCTTGTAATATGTATAACCGAAGGCATACCGGTACTCGACATGGTAAAGGTAAAGCGTGCCATGGAGGGCAGTAACTCACGCCTGATCGGCCCGAATTGTCCGGGTGTCATAAGCCCGGGCGAGTGTAAGATAGGCATCATGCCTGCGCAAATTCATAAGGAAGGTAATATCGGGGTCGTATCAAGGAGCGGTACGCTCACATACGAAGCCGTCGATCAGCTAACGAAGGTAGGCCTTGGCCAGTCAACGTGCGTTGGTATTGGCGGAGACCCTGTTAATGGCACGGACTTCATAGACGTACTAAGGTTGTTCGAAGCAGACCCAAAGACCGAGGCGATAGTAATGATAGGCGAGATTGGCGGTACGGCCGAAGAAGACGCGGCCGCCTTCATAAAGGCAAATGTCACAAAGCCAGTTGTTGCGTATATCGCAGGCGTTACGGCTCCGGCCGGAAAGCGCATGGGACACGCCGGTGCGATAATATCCGGAGGTAAGGGTACGGCAGACGAGAAGTATAAGGCTCTCGAAGCGGCCGGAATCACGACGACACGCACTCCTGCCGACATGGGTGTGAAGCTCAAAGAGGCTTTACAAAAGTAGGTGGTTTTGATATACTTTGCTTCTTGTTTCCATCGCCCGTGAGTAGCTTTGAGTGGGCACAGTTAATAAATTAAGAGTTTTCTGGAGGAACGATGACAGAGGCGGCAAAGAAGTTACCGAGAATAGAAATAAATGCGAAGTTTTGCAAGGGCTGTAGCATATGCGTAGATTTCTGCCCGACGAACGTACTTGAGATACGCGGTACGATAGTAGCGGTAAAGGATCTTGAGGCATGCACGAGGTGTCAGTTATGCGACCTTCGTTGTCCTGATTTTGCGATACAGGTATTCGATTAATTTTTTTTTGATAACATTCTCTCTAAATGACGTTAAAGTGGAGGCTTAAGTAAAGACTATGGCTGGAAAGACAGTTAGAAGACTTCTTCAAGGTAATGAGGCATGCGCCGAGGGTGCGCTCTACGCGGGATGTAACTTCTTTGGCGGTTATCCGATAACCCCATCTACGGAGATTGCGGAGACACTTTCAAGGGAACTTCCAAAGCGCGGCGGTAAGTGGATACAGATGGAGGATGAGATTGCCTCTATAGCTTCAATAGTAGGTGCTTCGATTGCAGGGGCAAAGGCTCTGACCGCTACGAGTGGACCGGGATTGTCACTCAAGCAAGAGGTATTGGGCTATGCCTGTCTTACGGAAATTCCATGCGTACTCATAAATGTCATGAGGGGCGGGCCTTCAACGGGTTATCCAACGGGGCCAAGTCAGGCCGACATAATGCAGGCAAAGTGGGGCACGCACGGAGACCATCCCGTCATAACGCTCACTCCGTCTACCGTACCTGAGATATTCACTGAAACAATACGAGCATTTAATTTAGCCGAAAAGTACAGAACTCCTGTCTTTGTCTTTTATGATGAGATACTCGGACATATGCGTGAGGCCGTTGAGCTTCCTGAGCAGGGCGTTATAGAGGTCGTAGATCGCGCCAAGCCCGAAGGTAAGCCAGAGGATTACAACCCATATGACACGAGCTATGAGGTAGCACCCTTAGCGCCTTTCGGTAAGGGCAGAAGGTTCCATATAACAGGACTTAACCATAATGACGACGGCTTCCCGACGAACGATTCCACGAAGATCGACGAGGGTAACAGGCGCATAATGGCTAAGATAGACAATAACGTCAGCGACATCGAGAGCACAGAGGAGTACCTGATGGACGATGCCGAGGTGATTGTATTCGCATTCGGCTCAACCGCGAGGAGTGCAAGGTTTGCCGTCAACAGGGCGCGCGAAAAGGGCATAAAGGCAGGACTCTTCAGACCCATTACGATGTGGCCTTTCCCAGAGAAGGCTCTAAAGAAGGCGGCAGATAAGGCAAAGTCCATAATCGTCCCTGAGATGAACCTGGGTCAGACCATACTTGAGGTCGAGCGCGTTACAGGGCATGGTACGATTGTAGGACTTCAGCGAGTGGACGGCGAGCCGATCCATCCGACAGAGATAATAGAGCTTATAGAGAAGCACTCTTAATAGAATTCTTAAGTCTTTCATAGGAGAAAAAAATGTCGACAGATGCAAAACCGGCAAAGAAGCAGAAGTTAAGCGTACCATTTGATTACTCTAAGTACTTGCGTAAGGATAAGCTTCCGCATATATGGTGTCCCGGTTGCGGGCACGGTATAATCCTTAAAGCACTCTTGAGAGCCGTAGATAAGGTAGGACTCGAAAAGGATGATATATGTATGGTCTCAGGCATTGGATGTTCTTCGAGAACTCCGGGCTATGTGGACTTTAATACCTTGCACACGCTCCACGGACGTGCGCCGAGCTTCGCGACAGGCATTAAACTTACCAACCCTGAGCTGAACGTAATCGTCACGACAGGCGACGGCGACGCGCTTGCCATTGGCGGAAACCACTTCATACACACTTGTCGTCGTAATATCGATATGACGATACTCGTATACAGTAACGCCATATACGGAATGACCGGAGGGCAGTTCTCTCCGACGACACCAATCGGTTCTTTTACCCATACGAGTAGCTATGGTGCTATGGAGCCTCCCTTTGATACATGCGAGATGGCAAAGGCCGCCGGAGCGACATTCGTAGCGCGCGCAACATCTTATCACGTGCAGGATCTCGAAAAGACCCTGAAGGCCGCCATAGAGCATAAAGGTACTTCGGTCGTCGAGATACTCGATGAGTGTCCGGTATACTTCGGTCGCTTGAATAAGATGCGAAGTGCATCTCAGATGATGGAGAAGATAGAGAAAGAAGGCACGGTATCTGTAAAGCAGGCAGAGAACCTTTCGCCTGAAGAGATAGGCGGCAGACTCCTTCGTGGCATACTTCATCACGATACCGAGACCGCCGAGTACTGCGACCAATACGCCGCCCTTACAGAGCGGGCGCAGGGTAAGTAATTTAATAAGAAACCTTAATTAGGAGACTTTTCATATGAGCGACAGATACGAACTACGTTTCAGCGGCTCCGGTGGGCAGGGCATGATACTCGCAGGTATCGTCATGACAGAGGCTGCCACCATTTATGATGACAAGATAGCCGTACAGAGCCAGTCCTACGGCCCTGAGAGCAGGGGCGGAGCGTCTAAGGCAGAGGTCATCATCAGCGACGGGCCGATCGATTATCCAAAGGCCACGGCCATCGATTGTATGCTCGCACTCACGCAAGAGGCCGCTACAAAGTACCATAAGGATATCAAGGACGACGGCATATTGCTCGTCGACTCCGATGAGGTTAAGGATATTCCAACCGGCAAGTTTACGGTATATAAGTTTCCGATTATCGAGACGGCAAGAAAAGAACTCGGCAAGGAAATTGTTGCCAACATAATCTCTCTTGGCATGATAACGGCTCTCATAGGTGTCATCAAGGAATCCGCCGTTGAAGAGGCCGTACTTTCGAGAGTCCCCGCGGCATTCAAGGACTTGAATAAGAAGGCGCTCCAGATAGGCTTTGAAAAGGCAAAGGAACTTAAAGCCAACGCCTAAGTTCCGTGGCGAGTTGGGCGGTTGGTGCGAGTTGGTTGAACGCAACAACGGCAAGTCGGCTCGGTCTGGTAATTGGGGAATGAGCGGAGTAATTGCGCTATGATTACTTTTGCTGTTTTCTCTGATAAGTTATTGACTTAATAAATATAAATACTTTCTAAAGGGAGGTCTTGGATTACTGCAAAGAAGTAGAGCAGATATTCAGGGCCTCTTTTTTTTATTTTTAATCAGGAGCTAACCTGTGGTAACTCATGACGTATTGATAATAGGCGGAGGTTTGTCCGGTATGCGTGCCGCAGTTGAGGCCGCGCGCAGTGGCCTTGATGTGGCAGTCGTATCGAAGGTGCATCCCGTCAGGAGCCACTCGGTAGCCGCCCAAGGCGGCATAAATGCCGCTCTTAGAGAAGACGACTCTTGGGAAGATCATATGTATGATACCGTCAAGGGGAGCGACTTCCTGGCAGATCAGGATGCCGTCAAGGTCTTATGCGAATCCGCTCCGGGTGAGATAGCCGAGCTTGAGGCAATGGGTGCTATCTTCAGCCGTGACGACCAAGGGCGCATCGCGCAGAGACCATTCGGCGGGGCGGGTTATCCGCGCGCCTCTTACCTTGCCGACCGCACAGGCCACGCCCTGCTTCATGTAATATTCGAACAACTCCTAAAGCATGACGTTGCAATATACGAAGAGTGGCATGTCGTATCCATAGTTACGGCCATAGACGGCGAAGGCAATAAGGTCGCCTGCGGGGTAATAGCCCTTGAGATTCTCACAGGCAAGCTTCACAGGATTCGAGCCAAGTCCGTCATAATAGCAACGGGAGGATACGGGCGAGTATTCAGCTCTACGACCAATGCTATAACCTCAACCGGCGACGGTATGGGGTTGGCCATGGAGGTAGGCGTTCCTCTTAAGGATATGGAATTTGTTCAGTTTCATCCGACTACACTTAAGCGTACGGGGCTTCTCATAACCGAAGGTGCCAGGGGTGAGGGTGGATACTTACTTAACTCAAAGGGCGAGCGTTTTATGGAACGCTACGCTCCGAATAAGCTGGAGCTTGCGAG
>DAOVKH010000112.1 GCA_030631875.1 Deltaproteobacteria bacterium
GAGATTAAGAAGGCAAAGCGCATAGTCGTCGTATCGCACGTCGGCCCTGAGGCCGATGCCGTCGGCTCTTTGCTTGGCATGACACTATCCCTGCGTGAGATGGGCAAAGAGGTCGTTCCTTACCTGGAAGACCCCGTGCCTGCACTCTGTAAGTTCCTGCCCGGAAGCGAAACTATTACGCATTCATTCGAAGGTGTCGAGGCGGTAGACCTAACGATCGCCGTCGATTGTGGTCAATTGGAGAGACTCGGTAAGGGGCTGGTGGCATTTGAGGGGAAGGGCACGGTACTTAACCTTGACCACCACAGGACGAACGACTATTTTGGTAAAGTTAATCTGGTATTACCGGATGCCAGTGCCGCAGGAGAGATTGTTTATGATGTGCTAAAGGCCGGCAATCTGCCTATAACGAAGGATGTTGCCGTAAACCTATTCTCTGCCATGCATACAGATACAGGGTCTTTCAGATATGCCTCTGCTTCTGCCGATGCCTTTAGAAAGGCCGGAGAGCTTGTGGCTTACGGCGTAGAGCCGGAGCTTGTCTCTCAGAACTTTTACGAAAACCTGCCGCTCGTAAGGGTTAAGATGCTCGCCAAGGTCTTGGCGACACTCGAAGTCCTTGAGGACGGTAAGCTGGCAATTCTGCACATAACCCAAGAGATGCTCGATAGCGAAGGTGCGACGCGCGACGTCGTAGACGGCTTCGTGGATTACGCTCGCTCCATAAACGGAGTAGAGGTTGGAGTGCTCATTCGTCAAGCAATATCGGACGGCGATGAAGATCTGTTTAAGGTTAGCTTCAGGTCAAAGGGGCGTGTCGATGTATCGAAGATATCGGAGTCCTTTGGCGGCGGTGGCCATAGTGCGGCCGCGGGGTGTGTCCTTGAAGGCACACTCAAAGAGGTTCGCGATATAGTCGTTAAAGCCGTCAATGGTGCCTTATAGGATAATATGGACGGCGTACTTGTAATAGATAAACCTGAGGGAATTACCTCGCACGATGTTGTATCAAGGGTCAAGCGCAGGCTTGGCGCACGCAAGGTCGGGCACTTGGGTACTTTAGACCCGATAGCCACGGGCGTATTGGTGCTCGTCATAGACGGTGCTACAAAGCACGCCGAAGCACTTCAGGGCGGTCACAAAGGCTATGAGGCTACCGTCAGGCTTGGTCAAGCGACCGACTCATATGACAGAGAGGGAGTCGTTACCTCTGAGGCAGACGTTACGGGCTTAACCGAAGCTAAGGTCAAAGAGGCGTTGGATGGTTTCTTAGGTTCTCAGATGCAGACCCCGCCGATGTTCTCGGCAGTAAAGAAGAACGGTGTGCCGCTATATAAGTTGGCACGTGAGGGCAAGGTCGTAGAACGCGCCCCAAAGGAGATAGAGGTCTTCTCCATTGAGATGACGGCCTTTGAATTACCGCTCGTTAAGTTTACGGTCGTAGCCTCGCGAGGTACTTATATCAGGAGTATATGCCACGATCTGGGCGAGCGTTTAGGTGTAGGAGCGCACTTGGTCGAGCTTAGGCGCACCCTGAGCGGAGAGTTTTCTATAGAGCAGGCCGTATCAAGCGAGCTGTCTCGTAGTGAGCTAATGGAAGCCATATTGCCATTAAAAGAGGTTATAGCCGATAAGGCTCAAAAAACTTCTGAAATAGACGGCGCGAGCGGCTAAATTGTTGCTCTGAGGCGATATTTTGCTTTGCAGAACGGGCATTTAGTGCTAATATTTAGAATACAAAAAATAAAAAAAGCTAAAGGAATCAAGGAGGAGGAGAGAATAGATGTTTACGGCAGAGGATAAGAGTAAGATTGTAGATAAGTTTAAGACACATGATGGAGATACCGGTTCACCGGAGGTGCAGGTCGCACTCCTGACCGGACGCATACTTTACCTCGATACGCACCTGAAGGAGCACCGTGCGGATCACCATTCCAGACGAGGCCTTCTTAAGATGGTCGGACGCCGCAGAAGGCTTCTCGATTACCTTAAGGGTAAAGACCTTGATCGTTACAAGAAGCTTATAGCCGAACTCGGACTCAGGAAGTAGTCTGTAGAGAGCCTTAAGTGTCTTTGGATATCTTATCGGAGAACACTTCTGGCATAGGTCTGTCGCTTTTAGGAATTTAAAACTATAAAAGGAGTTTGTGTTGATTATGTTTAAAACATATGAGATAGAGTACGGAGGCAAGCCGTTCGTAATGGAGTTTGGCAAGATGGCCAAGCAAACAGGCGGCTCTTGTACGGTAAGGTACGGCGAGACGGTAGTGCTCGTTACGGCGTGTCGTGCGCCCAAGGCATCGATTGGTGTTGATTTTATGCCGCTTACGGCCAATTATCAGGAGATGACTTACGCCGCAGGTAAGATTCCCGGCGGTTTCTTTAAGCGCGAGGGGCGTCCGACCGAGCGTGAGGTTCTTTGTTCAAGGCTTATAGACAGGCCAATTCGTCCGCTCTTCGTTGACGGATATTCGCATGAAACTCAGGTCGTGGCTACTGTAATGTCCTTAGATAGCGAGCACCCGGCAGAGGTTGCCGCCATGATAGGCGCATCCGTTGCGCTCGGTATATCGGATATACCTTTCTGTGGCCCGATAGCGTGTATAAGGGTTGGTCGCATAGATGGTAAGTTCGTTGCGAATCCGTCAATGAGCGAGTTCGCGGGCAGTGATATCGATCTGCTCGTCGCAGGCTCTGAGGGAAGCATTGCCATGGTCGAGGGTGGAGCCGAAGGCGCAAGCGAGGCCGATATGGTCGCGGCTCTTATGTTCGCTCAGGAAGCTATGAAGCCGATGATAGAGCTTCAAAAGACTATTATCGCCGAACTCGGTAAAGATAAGCTCGTAATAGAGCCTCCGAAGGTCGATGAGGACTTAAAGGCCAAGGTTAAGGAAATATCAGAGGCCGGTCTTACAGAAGCCCTCAACATACCTACGAAGATGGAGCGTTATGCCCGTGTAGCTGAGGTAAAGGCAGAGCTTATAGCCGCTCTTGGTGAGGATTACGCAGATAGAGAAAAAGAGGCCAAGGGTCTCTTCGGCGGACTTAAGTCCGATATAATGCGTAAGACTATAATCTCGGAGAAGGTACGCGTCGACGGCAGAGACCCTGTGACGGTTCGCGATATAACCTGCGAGGTAGGCATGCTTCCGCGCGCTCACGGTTCTGCGCTATTCACACGCGGCGAGACTCAGGCCATGGTCGTAACGACACTTGGCACTTCAGACGATGAGCAGAGGATTGATGCCCTACTTGGTTGGGAGTATAAGTCCTTCATGCTTCACTATAACTTCCCGCCGTGGTCCGTTGGCGAGGTAAGGTTCTTGAGAGGTCCCGGCAGGCGTGAGATTGGTCACGGTGCTTTGGCCGAGAGAGCTGTCGTTAAGGTAATGCCCGGAGAGGACGCAGAGTTCCCGTACACAATGCGTGTCGTCTCTGAGATACTCGAAAGTAACGGTTCTTCTTCAATGGCAAGTGTCTGCGGAGCGTCGTTGGCTTTGATGGATGCAGGTGTGCCGATAAAGGGGCACGTTGCAGGTATCGCAATGGGTCTTGTCAAGGAAGGTGATGACTACGTCATACTCTCCGACATACTCGGCGACGAAGACCATATCGGAGATATGGACTTTAAGGTAGCAGGTACGAAGGACGGCATAACCGCTCTTCAGATGGATATAAAGATAGCAGGCGTTACGGCCGAGCTAATGAGCGAAGCTCTCGATCAGGCAAAGGTCGGTCGTCTTACGATACTCTCGACGATGGAAGCCGCACTTCCGACGCACCGTGATGAACTATCCGAGCACGCGCCACGCATCATAACAATACAAGTAAAGCAGGAGAGAATAAAGGACGTAATCGGCCCCGGCGGTAAGAACATAAAGGGTATCGTTCAGGAGACGGGAGTTAAGATTAACATAGACGACGCAGGTATCGTAAGTATCGCTTCGAGCGATGATGCCGCCGCTTCCGCCGCAGTTAAGATGGTCAAGGACTTAACTCGTGAGGCAGAAGTTGGTAAGCTTTACATGGGTACGGTTCGTAAGATCATGGACTTCGGCGCATTCGTAGAGATATTCCCGGGAACAGACGGCCTTGTTCACGTATCTCAGCTTGCCAAAGAGCGTGTAGAGAACGTAACCGATATCTTGAAAGAGGGCGACAAGGTTCTCGTCAAGGTACTTGAGGTAGATAGGGGCGGTAAGATTAGGCTTTCGAGGAAAGAAGCCCTCGGTCTGACACTACCCGAAGAAGACGAAGATTAGTCTTCTAACTTAATAACACTTATCATATGACCGTCCGATACCGCACGATCTAAGTGCGGTATCGTTTGTCGGTCTTAGTGCGGGACTATAACCTATGGCTCGTATCCAGAGAACCCTTCTAAATAACGGCATTAAGGTCGTCACCGAACATATGGATGATATGGAATCATCCTCTGTCGGCATATGGGTGAAGACCGGCTCCAGAGACGAACTCCCAAAAGAGAACGGCATATCGCACTTTATAGAGCATATGTTATTTAAAGGTACGGCCAAGCGCAGTGCCTTTGATATAGCGGCCTCAATAGAATCTGTCGGCGGCGTGCTGAATGCCTTTACCGGTAAGGAGTATACCTGTTTCTACGCGAAGGTACTTAACAAAGATATTCCTTTGGCAGTCGATGTATTGACAGATATGTTCCTTAATTCTGCCTTCAAGGCCTCGGAGATAGAGCGTGAAAAGCTCGTCGTCTGTCAGGAGATAAAGATGGTAGATGATACGCCGGACGACGTCGTGCATGACCTCTTCATGAAGGGGATGTGGGGCGCTAAGGGCGAGCTTGGGACTCCGATACTCGGTACGAGTAAGACGGTCTCGGCATTTACAAGCGATGCGATTAGCGGTTATATGGGTAGACGCTATCAGGGCAGCAACGTACTCATCACGGCCGCCGGAGGTATAAAGCACGATAAGATATTAAAGTTATTTGATAAGGCCATGAAGTCTGTGGCAAAGGGCGACACTCTCTCAGAAAAGCCGACACAGCGCAGAAAGCCCTCTGTCATGCAGGAGTCATTCAGTAGTGTGAACCTGATCAAGCGCGACTTGGAGCAGGTGCATATGTGCCTCGGAGTTCCGGCCGTAGAGCAGGCCGATAAAGACCGCTATAAGCTATACCTCTTAAATACCATACTCGGCTCCGGCATGAGTTCGCGCTTATTCCAGGAGGTCAGAGAGAAGCGAGGTCTTGCCTATTCGGTATACTCATACTTAAACCTTATGCGCGGAGCAGGTGCGCTTACCGTATACGCGGGAACCGTTAAGAAGGACTTTAAGCGTGTCATAGCTCTCGTCACAAAAGAATTAAGGCGCATGGGCAAGGACATTACGCCAAAGACTCTTAAGTGCGCAAAAGACCAACTGAAGGGCGGCATACTTCTTGGTCTTGAGACGAGCGACAGTCGCATGAATAAACTCGCGCGCGATGAGATATACTTTGGCAAGAGTCTTTCGATAAAAGAGATAGTATCTAATATAGACGCAGTCACACCGGTGCAGATAAAGAATATGGCAAAGCGGTTATTCGTACCTTCGAGGATGACGCTCGCCGCAGTCGGCAGGGTTACTAAGCGTGATCTTCCCGAGTGGTTAAAGCGTAAGTAGACGACCCCTTACCCGTAAAGATGAAAGGTCTTTGGTGAAATAATATGAAGGCACTCGTAGTTGAGGATGAAAAGAAGGTAGCAAGCTTTATCAAGCGCGGCTTTGAGCAAGAGGGCTACGCCGTAGATCTCGCCGAGGACGGCGTTAAGGGCGAGGCTATGGCAGAGAGCGGCAACTATGATATAATAATACTTGATATAATGCTCCCTTCAAAGAACGGCATAGACGTACTTGAGTGCTTGAAGAGTAAGGGGGTTGCAACACCTGTGATACTCTTGACGGCTCGCGATACAGTCGAAGACAGGGTGAAGGGCTTAAACCTCGGAGCCGACGATTACCTGACAAAGCCATTTGCATTTGAAGA
>DAOVKH010000124.1 GCA_030631875.1 Deltaproteobacteria bacterium
TACCCAATAGTCATCCGAGGCGGCTTCGATGAAGAGTTCTTAGAGCTCCCGTGCGACGTCATAGTAGACGCAATGCGCTCACATCAGCGTTACTTCTCGGTCATATCTAAGGACGGAGGGTTAAAGCCGTCCTTCATAACCATTGCCAATACCGAGGTTCACGACGAGGCCGTCGTGCGTAAAGGCAATGAGCGCGTGCTGAAGGCACGCCTAAGTGACGCGCAATTCTACTTTAAGAAGGATACGGCAGAGCCGCTTCAATCGTTTGTCGAGGGATTAAAGGGAGTCGTCTTTCAGGCAAAGCTCGGAACATCTTACGAAAAGGTCGAACGCTTCACACGCCTTGCCCTCAGCATAGGGGCTACGTTAAAGTTCTCCGCTCCTCTCAAAGACGATGAAACTCCGGCAAACTTCCTCGATAACGAAGAGGTCAAAGAACATATCGCCAAGGGGATAATAGACATAACGACCATAGGTGATAACACGGAGTATAATAAATACGTCATAGGCCGCGCGGCCATGCTCTCAAAGGCCGACCTGCTGAGCGGCATAGTCGGAGAGTTCCCATCGCTTCAGGGTGTCATTGGGCGCGAGTACGCACTGCTCTCGAATGAAGCCGAAGAGGTCGCCGACGCAATACTCGAACACTACCGTCCCGTATCGGCCAAGGCAGACCTTCCCGCATCCGAGATAGGCGCTATCATCAGCATCGCCGACAAGCTCGACACCATAGCAGGATGCTTTGGCGTAAAGCTCATCCCGACGGGCACGTCAGACCCATATGCTTTAAGGCGCTCTGCTCTCGGCATAATAGCAATAATAATTGACAGAGGCTATAGATTACAATTAAACGAGCTTGTTGGTAGAGCCACCTGCGAGCTTAAGGACAAACTAATTCGCACGGAAGAAGAAACACAGAACGACATAATGGACTTCTTCAAGGAAAGGCTAAAGAATCAGCTCCTCGGCGAAGATACCTCATTCGACGCGATAGATGCCGTACTTACGACTCGGTGGTACGACATAGTAGACGCCGTAGCGAGGATAAAGGCCATCGAAGACTTTAAGTCTAACCCCGCATGCGAGAGCCTCGTCGCACTCTTTAAGCGAGTATCGAATATACTAAAGGATCAAGACGTAGAAGGTGAAGTAAACCCCTCTCTCATTGAAGAAGACGCTGAACGCGCGCTATACGATGCCGGTCAAGAGATAAGGCCTACGATAGATAAGTTGAAAGAATCGGGAGACTACATCGGGTTATTCAAGGAGCTTGCGTCAGTAAAGGATGTGGTAGATACCTTCTTCGATAAGGTAATGGTCATGGCCGAGGATGCGAAGATAAAGGAAAACCGATTAAGGCTCTTAAGCTCCATGCGGGAGTTGTATATAGAAGTAGCAGATATTTCAAAGATAGTGGCAGGCGAGTAAAAAATTATCTATGGTTCTCGGCCTTAACCTTATGGAGGGCGATAAAGTCTTCGTCGACGTTTGTAAACCTGACACCCATGCCGCACTTAACAACACTCGAAAGCCCGGGCGGAACCTTCTTCGCCCACATGACCTCGCCTTCGGCCTGATACTTCTTACCGTTGGATTCAAGTAGCATATTGAGCTTCGTGCCTACCTCAAATACAAAGGCCGTCTTTATGCATATACCCGTCTCGGAGAAATCCGTTACGAGTGCTATATGCTCCAAGCGTCTGCCCGTGCCGAACTTCACCTTACAGCGAAACGACAGCCTCTGGCTATTTCTATCGGGCGAATCACCTGTGATATTATCGAGAATACTCATAAAGAATTCCTTCTCTAAGCGTACCAGTATGCTTTAAATTCAAGCGTATAATATATTACAACTCTTTGGGATAGATAGAGTTCTTTCTTTACCATAACTAAGGTCTCAGGCAAGACCGGCAAATCAATAGACTCTACTCTTACTAAATAATAGTTAAATTCAAAGGTTTTGTCAATAGGCTCTATATCAGGCTCGATATTTAGGGGGGGCTTGCCTTAAAGGAGCACTCGACTCAGGAACTCACCTGTGTGAGATTTCTTCTCCTTTGCCACGACCTCTGGCGTACCCTCCACGACGATTAAGCCGCCCTTGTCGCCGCCTTCCGGCCCTAAGTCTATTACGTGGTCGGAGGTCTTTATGACATCCAGATTATGCTCTATTATGACTATCGTATTGCCGCTCTCGGAGAGCCGCCTTAAGACCTGTAGGAGCTTTTCAATATCGGCGAAGTGAAGCCCTGTCGTCGGCTCGTCGAGTATGTATATGGTCTTGCCCGTAGCACGCTTGCTTAATTCTTTTGCGAGCTTTATCCTCTGCGCCTCACCGCCCGATAGCGTTATGGCAGATTGACCGAGGCGTATGTAGCCAAGCCCAACCTCATCGAGGGTTTTTAGTTTCTCTTTTATGGAAGGAACTTTATCGAAAAATTCAAGTGCCGCCGTAACGGTCATCTCCAGGCAATCTGCTATGTTCTTGCCTTTATAGCGCACATCCAAGGTCTCTCTATTATAGCGTCTCGCGTTGCATACGTCGCAGTGGACGTATACGTCGGGCAGGAAGTGCATCTCCACCTTAATGAGGCCGTCGCCCTTACATGGCTCGCACCTGCCGCCCTTAACATTAAAACTAAAGCGTCCCGGACCGTAGCCGCGAAGCTTTGCCTCAGGCAGACGCGTAAACAACTCCCTTATAGGCGTAAAGACTCCCGTATATGTCGCGGGGTTAGATCTCGGCGTGCGCCCTATGGGAGACTGATCTATTGCTATGACCTTATCTATATGCTCAATACCTCGGATAGAATCTATATGCCCCGCACGCTCCTTTGAGCCGTAGAGCCTTCTCGTCAATTGCCTGTACAGCGTATCTATTATGAGCGTGCTCTTCCCGGAGCCAGAGACTCCCGTAACGCAGGTTATCAACCCAAGCGGCACCTTCAGGTCAACTCCCTTAAGGTTATTCTCTCTAACGCCTTTGAGCGTTAGGGTCTTCTTGCCTGGCTTCTTACGCTTAAGGGGAGCATCTATTGAAAGTTTTCCGGATAAGTATCTGCCTGTGAGCGAGGCCTCCGTCTCTTCCATTGCCTTTGGCGTACCTGCAAAGACTACTTCTCCGCCGTGCGCGCCCGCGCCCGGACCCATATCGATGACAAAGTCGGCCGCGCGTATCGTCTCTTCATCATGCTCAACGACTATAACGCTGTTACCCATATCACGAAGCCTCTTCAGAGCCGAAAGCAACCTCATATTATCACGCTGATGAAGCCCTATCGACGGCTCATCGAGTATATAGAGCACACCGGTAAGGCTCGACCCAATCTGTGTGGCAAGGCGTATCCTCTGGCCTTCGCCGCCCGACAAAGTAGCGGCAGAACGATCTAAGGTAATGTAGCCAAGCCCCACCTGCAGGAGAAACCCAAGGCGTTCTATAATCTCCTTCATTATGCGCTTGGCTATAATGGCATCGGTCTCGTCGAATTTGAGAGATTCGAAGAAAGCGTGAGACTTCTTAATAGGCATCTTGACTACGTCCCACATGGAATTACCACCGACCTTTATATGGAGGCTCTCCTTCATGAGGCGCGCGCCCTTACAATCGGGACACGGCTGAGAGTTCATGTACCTGTCAAGCTCACTGCGCACGTCCTCGGAGTTGGTCTCCTTATATCTGCGCTCCAAGTTGGGCAATATCCCCTCGAAGACCTCTTCAAAGGTATAGCTCTTATTACCCTTTGTGTAATTAAAAGATATTACCTCTGAGCCTGAACCATAGAGAAGCACATCTACGACCGCCTTCTTTAAAGACTTAAATGGCGCCGACGGAGAGAAGCCGTAGTGCTTGCCGAGGGAATCAACGACTTGTTCGAACCAACCGACCGTCTTCTTTGCCCCCTTCTTACTCCACGGCAAGACAACGCCTCCGTCGAGCGGAAGAGCCGTGTCGGGTATAATAAGGTCTACGTCAAAGTATGACTTCTCCCCTATACCGCCGCACTCAGCACAAGCCCCGCTTGGACTATTGAATGAAAATGTCGTAGGCGTAATCTCCGGATAACTGACACCGCAATCGACGCACGAAAGCTCGACATTAAAGAATAAGCCTTCTTTGGGTTTTGCCTTACCTCTGCCGTCGAGTACGTCTACCTTTACGAGCCCGCCGGAAAGTGCCGTTGCCACCTCGAATGAGTCGGCGAGCCTTGCCTTTACGCCGCCCTTTATGATGACCCTATCAACGACTACGTCTATGTCGTGCTTCTTTCTCTTATCTAAAGATATGGGTTCTTCGAGGCTCTTCAATTCTCCATCGACCCTTACGCGCGTATAGCCGTGGCGACGGTAGTCTTCAAACTCTTTACGGTACTCTCCCTTACGCCCTCTAACAACAGGAGCAAGTATCAGCACCTTAGTACCGGCCTTAAGAGCCGCCACTCTATCGACCATCTGGGATATGGCCTGTGACGTTATCTGCTTGCCGCACCTGTAGCAATGCGCCTTCCCTACGCGCGCAAATAAGAGGCGCAGGTAATCATATATCTCCGTTACCGTGCCTACCGTAGAGCGAGGGTTTTTGCTCGTAGTCTTCTGTTCGATCGCTATGGCCGGACTCAGCCCCTCAATGCTCTCGACCTCCGGCTTATCCATCTGATCTAAGAACTGGCGAGCATAGGCAGACAAGCTCTCGACGTAACGGCGCTGACCCTCGGCGTATATCGTATCGAATGCAAGAGAGCTCTTACCCGAACCCGACACGCCCGTTATGACGACAAGGCTGTCGCGCGGCAGTTCCAGATCAAAACCTTTTAGGTTATGCTCGGTCGCACCCTTTATCGTTATCTTTTGCATATCATCTTTTCTTGGCCATCAAAGTAGCCTGCACAATCGCCGCTATCATGCTCTTTGGGTTGGCAATCCCCTTGCCTGCTATCTCGTAGGCCGTGCCGTGGTCGGGCGAGGTGCGTATGATGGGAAGCCCCAAGGTCGTATTAACGCCGTCCTCAAAGTGCAGGAGCTTAAGCGGTATCAGCCCCTGGTCGTGGTACATGACTACTACAACGTCGTACGCCGACTCCCTGACCGCCTGATAGAATACGGTATCTGGCGGCAAAGGCCCCGTTACATCTATGCGCGCCCTCTTGGCGCGTTTAATTGCGGGTAATATAACAAGCTCTTCTTCTTTACCGAATAGGCCACCTTCGCCTGCGTGAGGGTTAAGGCCGCAGACGGCAATGCGAGGTCGCTTGAAGCCGAAGTAATCCTTAAAGGCACGGTCGGCGGTCTTTATTGTGTAGAGTACAGCCTCTTCGGTTATAAGGGACGGTACTTTCTTTATGGCTTCGTGTATCGTTACGAGTA
>DAOVKH010000227.1 GCA_030631875.1 Deltaproteobacteria bacterium
AGTGAAAAACTCTTACTTCCCCTCTTCCTCCCATATATAACTATGGAGCTGTAGCTGAAGCCTGACATGCAGACCATCTCTGAGTATCCAGTCGGCAAGTACGGACGGTGTAAGGTCCGGCCTGACAGGGGCAAAGAGTACATTGAGCGTTCTGTCTTGAATGTTCTCTTCCATAAAACGTTTTGCGTATTCATAATCGGCCTCGTCGCCTATTACGAACTTAACCTCATCACGCTCGTTAATAAGACCGAGGTTATCCATCCGGAAACTTCCGTCGTGTCCGCTCATTGGGCATTTGATATCTATCACCTTAACGACACGATCGTCGAGCGGACTCATATCGACACTGCCGTTCGTCTCCATGAGCACCTCATAACCCTCGTCAAGTAATAGCGCGGTCAACTCTACGGTATCAGCCTGCACCATAGGCTCGCCGCCGGTAACCTCGACGAGCTTTGTATTTAGCTTCTTAACCTCTACGAGTATCTCGTCTATCGACATATCACTCGCGCCTTCAACGCTCTTGGCGTAATCGGTATCACACCAGCCGCACTCAAGGTTACAGCCCGCGAGCCTTATAAATGCGCACGGCATACCGACGTAGGTAGATTCCCCCTGAATACTAAAGAATATCTCACTTACCTGCATACTCTACTCACTTTTTCCTGTCTTTTTTTAGAGTCGTGGTCTTTGCGTCTTTAGGCGCGGCCTTATGTTTTACCTTCGGCTTTCCGAATGCCTTAAGCCCTGTGGCCAGCTCATGGAGTTTATCGGCGACAAGCCTGTTTATCGTACCCTTTGGAAACTCTCCCTTTGCGCCACGCTCTCCCGGCGTCTTGCCTGTGAGTATCTCCATGCCTTCGTCGACCATCTCTATAGGATAGACGAAGAACTTACCTTCGGCAACGGCATCGCGTACCGACTTCTTTAACATCAAGTTCCTCAAATTACGCTTCGGTATTATAACGCCCTGCGTACCTGTCAAACCCTTTGCCACGCATACGTCAAAGAAGCCCTCTATCTTTTCATTGACCCCGCCTATGGGCTGAACCTCGCCGTGCTGGTTCATAGAGCCGGTTACGGCTATCGACTGCTTAATGGGTTGCCCCGAAAGGCTCGACATAAGGGCGTATACTTCAGCGCAGGTAGCGCTATCGCCCTCTATCTCGTCGTATAATTGTTCGAAGCATATTGATGCCGAAACAGATATAGGAAAATCTCTGGCAAAGCGGTCGCCAAGGAAACTCTTCACTATCATCTGTCCTTTATTGTGAATCTTTCCGCTGAGCTTAACCTCACGCTCTATGCTTACAAGCCCTGAGTCTCCCATAAAGGTCTTAGCCGTTACCTTCGACGGCTTACCGAATGCGTAATCACCGAGGCTCAAAACGGCCATGCCATTTATCTGCCCGACCATTTCACCTTCGGTAGATATCATTAGCGTGTCGTTCTCTATAAGCTCTCGTATCCTATCTTCTATCTTTGAACTTCTGTACTTGCGTTCTTCGACTGCGCGCAAGACGTCGGCCTCGGTTACAACGTCCCTTGCCTCAATGCCTGCCCAGTAACTCGCTTCGACTATAACATTCTCTACGGCACCGAAGTTGGCAGATATCTTATCCGTGCTTCCGGCCAACTTCACGCCACACTCCACTACCGCTCCGACACCACTTATATCAAACGGCAACAACCCCTTCTCGGAGCAGGTGCTCGCAATGAAGCCGGCATAATTTTCAACACT
>DAOVKH010000059.1 GCA_030631875.1 Deltaproteobacteria bacterium
GCTTATATTATTAGTGAAGGTAAGATCCTTGAGACAGGTACGCCCAATGATATTGCCGCGAGCCAACGGGTAAAGGATGTTTACTTAGGCGAGAAGTTTGCTATACCCGAAGGCCCTTAGATGCGCCTCGATAAAAGCCCATCTGCTTTATTACGCTTAAAGGCAGAGGGATGCGACGAGGGTTTTTTGTTTTAAGATTAGGCTCGAATTCGTACTTCAACGCAAGAGAGTTTTTTACTATGGCTTACGAACTGAAACAAGACCTCAGATTATCTCAAAAGCTGATGCTGACGCCTCAATTGCAGTTGGCCATCAAGCTATTGCAGCTATCGAGGCATGAACTTGTAGAGGCCGTGCGCGAGGAGCTTGAATCTAACCCCGTACTGGAAGAGACTGCGAGAAAGAACGAAGACGCTCAGGACTTATCTGCCGATAGCACCGACGATAGAAGCTCACAGGAGGTGGACTGGCAGGAGTATGTAGAGAATTACGATGATTATAATAGTAGTTCGTCTAATCTTTTAGGCGCGGCCTCGTATGGCGACGATGATTTCTTTGAAAGAGCGCCTGAGCCCGATAAAGACTTAACGACACACCTTCTGTGGCAGGTGACGTACTCTAATCTCTCGGATGAAGAAAGAAAACTTGCCGAGTTTATAGTCGGCAATATCGCCGATGACGGTTACCTTCGTATGCTCGACAAGGGAGATAATAGAGATAGGTCGGCAGATATATCTTCTGATAGTGACGAAGAAAACTTTAAAGAAGCCGTAGTCGAGGAGATAGCGCGCTTAGCGGGCGTTACCGCTGAAGAGGCCGCTACTATGTTATATATAGTTCAGGAGCTTGATCCTCCGGGCGTAGGTGCGAGGACTACGAGCGAGTGCCTGCTTCTTCAGGCTCAAAGATTGCCTGAAAAGAATACGACGGTAGAGGCGATAGTCTCAGGATATTTAAAGGAGCTTGCAAGGAAGGACTACAATGCGATAGCCTCTGCCCTGAGCATTGAGGTAGAGGAGGTCGCAGAGGCGGCCTCTATAATAACCGAAGAACTAAAGCCCGTGCCCGGCTCAGGCTTCGGCTCAGAGGAAGCGCGCGTGGTTATACCGGATGCCTACGTCGAGAAGGTAGACGGCAGGTATGTGGTTACACTTAATGACGACGGCCTTCCAAAGCTCAGGATAAGCTCGCACTATAAGAAGATGATAAAGCGTAAAGATACGCTTGGAGCAGAGGATAAGGGCTACGTGCAGGAACGCTTCAAGTCGGCACTCTGGTTTATAAAGAGTATCCACCAGAGGCAAGGTACGCTCAAGAAGGTCGTCGAGAGCATCGTTAAATTCCAGGAAGAGTTCTTAGAGAAGGGGCTTAAGTACATGGCTCCACTCGTCTTAAGGGACGTGGCTGACGATATAGATATGCACGAATCAACGGTCAGCCGTGTTACGACGAGTAAGTATCTGCATACGCCGAGAGGGATATTCGAGCTGAAGTACTTCTTCTCCGGTGCGCTTGCTAAGACCGATGGCGGCGGCGTTACGCCTGAGTATATAAAAGAAGTTATAAAAGGCTACATAGACGGCGAGGACGATAAGCGTCCTCTTAGCGATCAAGTGATAGTCGGAAAGCTAAAAGAGGAAGGCATAGTCCTTGCCAGACGCACGGCGGCAAAGTATAGAGAAGAGTTGGGGTTTTTATCTTCAAGCGGAAGAAAGAAGCATTATTAATAATAAGCAGTTAAAAATAAAAAAGAAAGATAGTGGAGGTCAAAGCAATGCACATCAATATTACGTTCAGGCACTTGGATTCGTCGGATGCTTTAAAGGAGCACGCCGAGGAGCGCACGGAAAAACTACTTAAGTATCTTGTCGAGCCGGTGGAGATTCATTGGATGTTGTCGGTTGAGAAGATAAGGCATAAGGCAGAGGCCACGATAAAGGCCAAGGATATTAATATTACCGCTCATGAAGAGAGCCAGGATATGTACGTGTCGATAGATAAGGTTGCTTCACGCCTGGAGAAACAACTCAGAAAGCACAAAGAAAAGATAAAGAACCACAAGTTTGGCGAGGACGCTTCTGCCAGCCCGCGTTACGCGACCTCTGAGGATTCAGAGGAGGATTCGGAGGAGTAGGGGAGAGTTCTTGTGTCCTACACCTAATATGCCATGAAGATATCGGATATACTGACAAAGGATAATATTATAGCTGAGCTTGATGCCACTGAAAAACGTGAAGTCTTAGAGACGATGTCGGCACTGCTCTCAGAGAGTGTCGGCGGGATGGATAAAGAAGAGCTCTTGGGGGTTCTCCTTGAGAGAGAAAAACTCGGCAGTACGGGCATAGGTTACGGCGTTGCCATACCTCATGCCAAGTTTTCGAGCGTCGACTCCATATCCGTAGCCTTTGCGAGGAGTAGAAAGGGTGTGGACTTTGAGTCTGCCGACGACCAGCCGGTTCATCTCTTCTTTCTGATAATAGCCCCTGAGAGTTCGACGGTCATGCACCTGAAGGTCTTGGCCTCAATATCGAAGCTCTTAAAGGACGCCGACCTTAGAAGCAGGCTCATAAATGCCACGGACGCCGATGAGATATACGCAATCATATCGGAAGAAGAAGGCAAGCTCTCTAAGAGCGCCTAATTGGTCTTTAACTTGTGCCGATATGTAGAAAGAGCACACTACTTTTTTCTACGGGAGAGTTTTATTGAAGGTCGAAGAACTTCTTAAAGACAGCGGGCTTAGTTTAAAGTGTCGCTCCGGCAAGGCCGGACTCACTACCGAGATGCAGACCTCTCGGGTGCAGAAGACAGGGTTGCTCTTGACCGGACACCTTGAGGATCTTCTTTACTCCGATAGAGTGCAGATACTTGGTGCCGCCGAGATTGGTTATATAGGCAGTATCGGCAGGGCAAAGACATTGAGGGCTCTATCTCTATTTTTAGGGACTGCCGCAGGTGGGGCGCGCGGTAAGGAGAGATGCTCAAAGTCAAATGTCCCGGCCATTATAGTTACGCGTGGCCTTGAGCCTCCGAAGGTACTCGTAGAGTTCTCCGAGGAGCACTCCATACCTCTGCTGACCACACCCTTCACCTCCTCTATATTCATAGAGAAGCTCCTGGCTTCTCTTGAAGAGGCACTCGCCCCGTCAACACTCATGCATGGTGTATTGGTCGATGTGCTTGGCATGGGTATTATCGTTACCGGTAAGAGTGGTATCGGTAAGAGTGAATGTGCCTTGGATCTGATATCGAGAGGTCATCGCCTCGTTGCCGATGACGCGATACTCATAAAGCGCATATACCCGTCTACACTCTTCGGCATGGCATCGGATAGGATTCCCTACTATATAGAGGTGCGCGGCATTGGTATCATCAATATAAAAGACCTCTTCGGTATTACATCTATACGTGAAAAGAAGCAGGTTGACCTTGTCCTGGAGCTTGTCGCGTGGAATTCTAAGGAAGAGTACGACAGGCTCGGCTTGGATGAGAAGACATGTGAGATTCTCGGCGCGGAGTTGCCGCACCTGCGGGTTCCGGTGAGCCCCGGCAGAAGTGTCGCCACTATAGTCGAGGTAGCGGCACGTAACCAGATACTCAAGGTTATGGGTTACCATGCCGGTAAGGAATTAATGGAACGCCTTGAGATGCCATACCTTGAAGCTCCCTCTGAGAAGAAGAGGGCGGAGACGGCAAAGAAAAGGCGCAAGAAAGCTACTAAGGCAGGCAGATAGACAATATCCTGAATGAAGATTTGGAGGGTTTCAAGTGGTAGGAGGAGTAATAATAACACACGGTGATTTGGCCACGGCACTGCTTAATTCCGCCGATGCCATAGCCGGCGATATAGAACGTGTTCTGACGGTCTGCGTTGAAGGCTCTGAAAGTACGGAGGAGATTGCCGCCATGATCGAAGACGCTCTATCGAGGCTCAGTCGAGAAGACGGCATAGTTATATTCACAGATATGTTCGGCGGCACACCGACCAACATTGCACTTACCTTCCTTGACGGCTCCGGTGAAGATAGGGGCGGTGTTGAGGTCTTAACGGGCGTTAATCTGCCGCTGATACTTAAGTTTCTCAATAACCGCAGGGACTCGGACTTTAAGGAGTTAATCTCGCAATTAACCGAGTACGGAAGGAAGAGTATTGTACTAGCAAGCGAGATGTTAAAAGGCGGGGCTATATGATAATCCTAACGCGCGTAGATGACAGACTTGTTCACGGTCAGTTGCTTGGCGCGTGGGTTCCTTACGTTGGAGCCGAGATGATACTCGTTGTATCGGATAAGGGTAGCGATAAAAACTTTAGCAGTTGCGTTAACAGCGTATGCGCAGAGTACGGGATAAGGGTTGCACTGCGTAGCGTTGCGGAGGCTATAGAGGAACTCAAGGCCGATGCGTACAAAGACGTAAAGACGATACTTGTCATCAGAGAGTTGAGTGATGCCATGAAGCTCTTTGATGCGGGCTTTAAGTTCGAGAAGCTCAATATAGGTAATATTCACCATAAGCATAACGGAGACGGTCGGGAGCTTACGCGTTCGGTAATCCTAAATACAGAAGACGATGAGATAGTAGAGCATCTAAGTGACGAAGGCGTTGAGGTAGAGATTAGAGACCTGCCGAGCCGCGAGCCTACACCTTATTATAAGAGGGAAAGAAGTGATTCCAATGAATAATGAAGAGACATTTACTATAAAAAACAGGCTTGGCCTCCATGCCAGAGCCGCGGCAAAGTTCGTTAACCTGGCAGGCAAGTTTGACTCTGATATATTTATAGAGAAGGACGGTCAGAGTGTTAACGGTAAGAGCATTATGGGTATACTCATACTGGCGGCCGCCTGCGGGTCGACCGTTAAGGTTAAGGCCGATGGCGCGGATTCTGCCGCCGCCGTAAAGGCGATAGGTGAATTAATAGACGATGGTTTCGGCGAAGACGAAGTCTGAGCCGTATAGAAGGCCGAAGACGAAGCCTGAGCTGTCCAAAAGTCTGAGAGTTGTGTGAGTAGACTCAGTCGTCTTTATATTAATAAGGATTTAGTCTTTTATGAGCTTATTGGCAATAGATAAAGTAAAGAGAGAGGTCGCACTCATGCGCGGCATAGGCGTATCTGCGGGCATCGTCATAGGGAAGGTCTACCTTCTCGATAGCCGTAAGTACCATGTCGAGGCTGCACCGTATTGCCACTTAGATGAATCCCTCGTAGAGGGAGAGCTTAAGAGATTCAAAGACGCGTTGGATCTTTCCAAAGAACAACTCTCGAAGATAAGAGATCAATTGACAGGCGACGGACGAGGCAAAGAACACGCCGGTATCATCGACGCTCACCTAATGATATTAAATGATCAGCTCCTCATCGACGATACCATCAAGCTCATAAAGGCGGAACGGGTCAGTGCCGAGTGGGCCTTGAAGTCGGTCTTAAAGGACTTAGTGGCCTTATTCGACAAGATAGACGACCCTTACTTTAAGGAACGCAGTTCGGATATAGAGCATATAGTCGATAGGATAATGATGAACTTATCCGGCAAGGAGCATGAGAGCCTCGGAGATATTAAAGAACCGTCGGTCGTAGTCGCCCATGATCTCTCTCCGGCCGATACGGCACAGATGATACAAGGCAATGTCTTGGCATTCTTGACCGACATAGGTGCTAAGACTTCGCATACGGCCATCCTTGCCCGCTCCCTTGAGATACCGGCCGTCGTGGGGCTTGAGGACGTAACGAACAGAGTCGAGAGCGGCGATACGATAATAGTAGACGGCATGACCGGTGCCGTCATAATAAACCCCTCGACCAGTGTCATTAAGGTCTACGAAAAGCGGCGCAAGCGCTACGAGGATTACGAGAAGACACTCCTTCACTATAAGGATTTGCCTGCCGAGACGATCGACGGGCATACGGTAAGCCTCCTTGGCAATATGGAAATCGTCGAAGAGATACCGTCCCTGATGGATCACGGCGCCGATGGCATCGGGCTATATAGGAGTGAGTTCTTATACGTGAACAGAGATACCCTTCCAAGCGAAGAAGAACACCTTGCCGCCTATAAGCACGTCGCAAAGAAGATGGGCTCAAGGTCGGCTGTCATACGTACATTCGACGTAGGTGGTGATAAACTTTTGAGTTCTGTTGACGGCATCGAAGAGGGTAACCCCGCGCTTGGGCTTCGTGCCATAAGGTTTTGCCTTAAGTATCCCGATATATTCAAGACACAATTAAGGGCGATATTAAGGGCGAGTGCTTACGGAAAACTGAAGATACTCTTTCCCATGATATCGGGCGTAGAGGAGTTGAGGCGCGCCAAGGCACTCTTATATGAAGCTCGCTGTGAGCTTGAAGATGAAGGCGAGCAATTCGACCACGATATAGAGGTCGGCATAATGATAGAGGTCCCGTCGGCGGCTCTCATAGCGGATATTCTGGCAGAAGAGGTGGACTTCTTCTCCATAGGTACGAACGATCTTTTACAGTATTCCTTGGCAATAGACAGGGTAAACGAACACGTAGCGTACCTGTATGAGCCTTTTCATCCTGCAGTGTTGAGGATAATAAAGACGGTCGTAGATGCGGGCAAGAGGCACGGCATAGGCGTTAGCGTATGTGGAGAGATGGCAGGCGAGCCGGAGCATGCCTTGATATTCTTAGGTCTGGGCATCGATAGCTTGAGCATGAGCGCGCGTTCTTTATTAAAGGTTAAGAAGCTGATTCGTTCCGTTAAGTATCACGATGCCGTAAATATAAGCAAAGCCGTATTAGGCTTCTCGACCGCACGTGAGGTAGAGGGCTACATCGAGACAAAACTTGTCGACCTCTATAAAGAAGAGCCCTGGAGTTAGGGGGTACGAGCGAGTTTCGGCGATCCTGCCAATAGCCGAGTCTTATAGAAAATCGTTGACAATAGGCGTAAAAAAGTAAATAATACTAAGTTAATACTTTAGAAACTAACGAATAAGGAGAATATACAGATGGCAAAGAGAGATTACCTATTTACTTCAGAGTCGGTGACGGAAGGTCACCCCGATAAGGTCTCAGACCAGGTATCGGATGCGGTACTTGACGCGCATTTAGCAGGAGATCCGGATAGTCGTGTTGCCTGCGAAACGCTCGTTACGACAGGGCTGGTTGTTATAGCCGGAGAGATTACAAGTAAGCAGATAGTAGATTATCAGGCAGTAGCAAGAAAGACACTGAGAGAGATTGGTTACGTCGGCGGCGGCATGGGCTTTGATGCCGACGGTTGCGGCGTTATGGTTACGGTGGACAGGCAGTCGCCCGATATCGCCATGGGCGTTAATGTCGGCGAGGGTACGCATACAGAGCAAGGTGCCGGAGACCAAGGGCTTATGTTCGGTTATGCCTGCGACCACACCGAGGAGTTGATGCCGTCTCCGATAGTTTACTCCCATAAGCTTACAAGACAACTTGCCGATGTCAGGAAAGACAATACGCTTGAGTACCTGCGCCCCGACGGAAAGAGTCAGGTAACATTTAACTATAGTGAAGGTCGTCCGGTATCGGTTAATACCATCGTCATCTCAACACAGCATACCCCTGAAGTTTCCCAGAGCGATCTAAAGGAAGGGATAATGGAAGAGGTAATAAAGAAGGTCGTTCCGGCCGAGCTCGTTACGAGCGATACCGTCTACCACATAAACCCGACCGGACAGTTCATCATAGGCGGCCCGCACGGTGACTGCGGCCTTACAGGCAGGAAGATAATCGTCGATACATATGGTGGTCACGGAAGCCACGGCGGCGGAGCATTCTCCGGTAAAGACCCTTCGAAGGTTGACCGTTCCGCATCCTACATGGCAAGGTACGTTGCAAAGAATATCGTTGCTGCGGGGCTTGCCTCGGAGTGCGAAGTGCAGTTGGCCTATGCCATCGGTGTCGCAAAGCCAGTGAGTGTTATGGTAGATACCTTTGGAACAGAAAAGATAGACGTACTTAAGATAGAAGAGTTAGTAGGTAAGCACTTCGACCTTACGCCTGAGGCTATAATAGAGACGCTCAAACTTAAGCGTCCTGTATACAGGCAGACGGCCGCTTACGGTCACTTCGGGCGAAACGAAGAGGGCTTTACATGGGAGATTACCGATAAGGCCGATTCCATGAAGGCCGACGCCGGCATATAGAGTTTAAAGAGTAGTGAAAAAACGGTCTTAATTTAAGGCCGTTTTTTCATGTCATAATTATTATAAAAAAAGATAAATAAGAGGGAGGCACGATGAAACATCACGTAAAGAATCTTAAGCTTCACAAAGAAGGTAAGGATAGGATACTTTGGGCCGAGCGAGACATGCCGGTTCTTAGAAAGATAAAGGCAAGCTTTGTTAAGAAGAAGCCGCTTAAGGGTATTAAGATTGCGGCTTGTCTTCACGTAACGACCGAGACGGCCAATCTGATGATAACGCTCAAGGCCGGTGGAGCAGATGCATTCATATGCGCCTCCAATCCTTTGAGTACTCAGGACGACGTCGCGGCGTCGCTCGTAAAGGACTTCGGCATTCCGACATTCGCCATAAACGGCGAGAACAATAAGACATACTACGACCATATGAAGGCCGTACTCGACAAGAAGCCCGACATTACGATGGACGACGGCGCGGACTTGGTCAGTGAGCTTCATAAGAAGAGAAAGGCTCAGGCCGACGCACTCTTGGGTTCGACCGAAGAGACGACGACAGGTGTCATCAGGCTTAAAGCTTTGGCAGGCGAGGGTCTTTTAAAGTTCCCCGTCATTGCCGTTAACGATGCCTACACAAAGCACTTCTTCGATAACCGCTACGGTACGGGTCAGTCAACTCTCGACGGAATAGTAAGAGCAACGAATAGGCTCTTGGCCGGTTCTGTATTCGTTGTAGTAGGGTATGGATGGTGCGGTAAGGGGCTTGCGATGAGAGCCTCAGGAATGGGCGCTAATGTAGTAGTAACCGAGATAGATCCACTAAAGGCACTTGAGGCCGTTATGGATGGTTACCGTGTAATGCCAATGGCAGAGGCCGCCAAGA
>DAOVKH010000209.1 GCA_030631875.1 Deltaproteobacteria bacterium
ATATCGGTTAAGCATCTTGCGTCGCCGTCGGGGCACTCACGCTTAAAACACGGGCTACAATCCATATTAAGGCTAACTACCTTTACGCTATTGCCTACAGGAGCGGTAACGACGGTATCGGTTGAACCGAATATGGCAACGGTCGGTACACCAAGAGCGGCCGCTACGTGCATGGGGCCCGAATCGTTCGTTATGAATAGATTACAGAGCGAGGTGACACCGAAGAACTCTCTAAGGGTCGTACCTCCGGCGAGGTTTATGTGTTTAATACTGCCCATCTCTTTTGACAGCTCTTCGGCTACGCTTACGTCCGCGCCCGCGCCGAATATGACAGGCACGACCCTGCCCCTGCCAATACCACCGTACTCTTTGAATAAGAGCTCTGCTAACTCCCTAAAGCGCACGACGGGCCACCGCTTGGCCGAGCCGAAGCTCGCCCCCGGAGCCATGCCGACAAGGAGTGTTTCGCCAAGGTCGTCTATACCATTTAACTTTAGTATCTCCTCTGCCGCCCTACGCTCAGCGTCACTCACAGATACCACAGGCACAGGCACGGCACCGTCGAGTGATATATCCGCCCCCATGGCCTTAATGAGGTTCATGTAGTAAAAGACATGATGACGAGCCCTTATCTCCTCCGTTGCCTCAACGGCCTTGGTCAGGAGCATGGAGCGCATATCTCGGCCGTAGCCAATGCGCTTAGGTATGCGTGCCCAAAAGCTCAAGAAGGCCGCCTCAAATGAATTCGGTAAGAGTATCGCCGCCTCAAAGCCTCCGCCGCGAAGCATACGCCCGAGACGAAACTTGCCGAGAATTCCCTGATACTCAGAGCCGAATTCGATGATGGTCGATACATCGGGGTTATTCTCATACACGGGTATCGTCCACGGCTTGGCCAGTACCATAACGTTAGCGTCGGGGTGTAGAGCCTTCAGGGCACTGAGTGCCGGCAACGACATGACGGCGTCCCCTATCCAGTTCGGTGCCCTTACGAGTATATTCTTTGCCATAGATTTGCCTGCCAATGTAGAGGTCTTCGAGAAACCTCCAAATTATTGTAAATAATTAATTATATTACAGAAACCATAGGAAAATCAAGAACTCCGAGGCGTAGATTAAAGACAGTTTGCCTTCTTAGAGGCTTTAACCTATACTATTTAAATGTCAGAGCGTGAAGAGGATAAAGGGGCGAGTCTTAAGTTCTTTATATTAGGAACTTTTATAGTCATTACCGCCGTAGCGGCACACCTGCTGGAGGTAGACAAACGCCTATTCGACCTGGAGCTTCGCTCGTGGATAGAAGCCCTTGGGTTTTGGGGGCCTGTCGTCTACATACTCTTATATGCCGCGGCTCCGACGTTCATGGCACCGGGGCTTCCCATAACCGTACTCGGAGGCGTGCTCTTCGGCCCTCTTATGGGTACAATTTACGCCTCCCTTGGTGCTACTATCGGAGCATCCATAGCCTTCCTCGTAGCGCGCCATATGGGCAGAGATTGGGTCAGAACCAAGCTCAAAAGCCCGCGCCTTATGGAATTAGACCGTCGTGTAGAAAAAAGCGGCTGGAAGGTAGTGGCATTTACGCGCCTAATACCGCTATTCCCCTTTAACGTCCTCAATTACGCCTTTGGGTTAACGGCCATCGGCTTTAAAGCATACCTCGTAAGCTCATTTATCTTTATGATCCCAGCCATTACGGCATACGTCCTATTCTCAAGCTCTATATTCGAGATATTCATAGAAGGCGGCAGAATCTCTAATGAATTTATAGTAGGAGCACTTCTCATAGTGACACTCTCACTCATACCGATAATCTATAAGATTATTAAGAATCGCCCCAAGGTTCCAAAGGACTGATACAAACACCCTTGACAAGCAGGCTTTATCTGTTTAACTCTTATCTAACCAATAGCCCTTCGCTACATACCAAGGATAGCTCCACACCATTCAAGACGGCGAATAGAGATCTAACCCTTTAAAGACAGAGGAGATTCCCAATGAATAGACTTATTGCCATTCTTCCGCTTATGATGCTTTTGGCGGCACTAACCATCACCACTACCGCAAGTACTACTTCGGCAGAGGAGACCCGCATTGCACGCATGGATCAAAATAAGGGTAAGATGATGAAACCTATGCCAATACGAACAGAGGCAATCACCGACATGAAGATGTTAGATGAATCTTCGCTTGAATTATGGAGCGATACTAAACTTGGCAAGTCCGGTAAATCTTGCGCGAGCTGTCACCCCGACGGGATGCTCCTTAGCAAGAGAGCCTACCCAAGATACATAAAGATGACAGGGGACATACTGACACTTGATCAGATGATAAACTTCTGCATGAAGAACCCCATGAAGGCAAAGCCACTTAAGTGGAACTCCAAGGAGATGACGACCCTTGCCCATTACGTAACGATGCACTCAAAGCCATCGACGAAGAGCCCGTAAGAAGCTCTTTGACAAATCTTTCAATAACACTTTCCATTGAGGCAGGTAGCAAACAACTGTGGCGACCTGCCTCCTCCCTAATAGACTCTCTAAACAGTAACCTCTTCGCCCTTGCCGGTAACCTCAAAAAGAATCTTTTTAGGTGCTTTTTCCTCTATTTTATGGTACTTTCGGGTTAATATTGAGTCTTTAAAATTCACTCGTATTAAGGAGAGCTTCTATGAGCGACAATACGC
>DAOVKH010000008.1 GCA_030631875.1 Deltaproteobacteria bacterium
AAAGTACCCTGAGGTAAGGTTCACCGATTCATTCGACGAAGTTCTCGCAAACGGCGAGATAAAGGCCGTCGCCTTGGCAACACCTGCCGTAACGCACTTCGATATGGCACGGCGTGCCATTATGGCAGGCAAGGACGTATTCGTGGAAAAACCCTTGTCCCTTACGGTAGAAGACGGCACAAAGCTAAACGCAATCGCCAAAGAGAACGGGCGTATCATAATGGTCGGTCACATACTCCAGTACCACACGGCCGTCATAAAGCTTAAAGAACTCATAGACAATGGCACGCTCGGCGATATTGAGTACATCTACTCAAACCGCCTGAATATCGGCAAGCTCCGCACAGAAGAGAATATACTCTGGAGCTTCGCCCCGCACGACATATCGGTAATACTCATGCTCCTCGGTAAAGAACCAACGACGGTCTCTGCGAGCGGTAGTGCATCCCTGACAGAAGGCATCTACGATACCACGATGACGACACTCGAATTTGAAGGCAACGTAAAGGGACACATATTCGTAAGCTGGCTACATCCCTTTAAGGAACAGAAGCTCGTCGTAATAGGAAAGAAGGCCATGGCCGTCTTCGATGATATAATTGAAGAGAAACTACTCCTATACCCGCACAAGATTGAATGGCAGGAGGGCAACATCCCTGTCGCGCGTAAAGCAGAGCATGAGGTAGTAGAGGTAACGGCAGGAGAACCGCTACGCGCTGAACTCGAAGAATTCGCCATATGCAGAGCCGAGGGACGCACGCCAAAGACCAATGGCGAAGAAGGGCTTCGTGTGCTAAAGGTTCTTGAGGCCGCCGAAAAGAGTATTGCTGAAGGGAAATGACCTATGAGTGATGAAAAAGACTACTTCGTAGACGAGACCTCTGTCGTCGACCCTGGTGCAACCATCGGAGCCGAGACGAAGATATGGCACTTCTCGCATATCCTGAATGGTACTACCATAGGCAAAGGGTGCGTCATAGCCCAGAACGTAATGATAGGCCCCGACGTTACAATAGGCGACGGATGCAAGGTTCAAAACAACGTCTCTATATATAAGGGTGTTACCTTAGAAGAAGACGTATTCTGCGGTCCGTCGTGCGTCTTTACAAATGTAATGAACCCGCGTGCATTCATAGAACGCAAGGACGAGTTCAGAGAAACGCTCGTTAAACGCGGCGCTACGATAGGCGCTAACGTAACTATCATCTGCGGCAATACTATAGGACGCTTCGCTCTTATAGGGGCAGGAGCCGTCGTAACGGCAGACGTACCAAACCACGCCATAGTCGTAGGCACACCGGCGCGCGTTACGGGATGGGTCTGCGAGTGCGGCGTAAAGCTTACATTCAAGAACGACCACGCCACCTGCGCTGAGTGCGAAAAGAGTTACTCCAAGAGAGGCGACTACATAACAAGGGAGCGTACTGCGTAATGAACGTACCTATACTAAATCTAAAAAGACAATACGAATCAATAAAAGACGAGCTTACCGAAGCGATGAACTCGGTACTTGAAGCTCAGAACTTCATACTCGGCGCGCAGGTCAAAGAACTCGAAACCGATATCGCAAAGTACACGGGTGCAAAGTACGCAATAGGTGTAGGCTCAGGTACGGACGCCCTGCTCCTTGCCATGAAGGCCGCAGGCATTGGCCCCGGAGATGAGGTAATTACCACACCATTTACATTCGTAGCCACGGCAGACACAATACTCCTGACGGGTGCTACCCCTGTATTCGTAGACGTAGACCCGAAGACCTTCAACATGGACGCACGCCTCGTAAGGGAGGCCGTCACAGAGAAGACGCGCGCCATAGTTCCGGTGCACCTATACGGACAGTCGGTCGACATGGACGAGATAATGAATATCGCAAGAGAAAATAATCTCGCTGTAATAGAAGACGTAGCTCAGGCCATCGGAGGCAAATGGAACGGGCAAGGCTTAGGATCAATAGGGACGGCCGGATGCCTTAGCTTCTTCCCGTCAAAGAACCTCGGATGCTTTGGTGACGGCGGCATGATAGTAACGAACGACGACAAGTTGGCCGAGGTTGCCGGAATGCTGAGAAAGCACGGCGGCAAGGATAAATATAACGTAGACATACTTGGCCACAACAGCAGGCTCGACACACTCCAGGCGGCAGTACTTATCGTAAAGCTCAAGTACTTAGACGAATGGAACAGAGGCAGGCAACAGCTCGCACGCGCCTACAACGATGCCTTTGACGGCGTAGAAGGTATAACAACGCCAATAAAGGATGGCCGCGCCGAGCACATCTACCACCAATACACCATACGCACGACAAAGAGAGACGAGCTTCAGGCTCACTTAAAGGCCGAGGGCGTAGGCTCAATGGTCTACTACCCGGTGGCACTACATAAGCAGAAGTTATTTAACGATACGGCACGCATTCACGGTAACCTCACGGAAGCCGAACGCGCGACAGAAGAGGTCCTCTCGCTCCCGATAGACCCCTTGCAGAGCGAAGACGAGACGGCCTATGTAATCGAGAAGGTAAAGGGGTTTTAAAATTGGCCGCAAAAAGAACTATAGATATCTCTATGCCAAATTTGGCATTTCCCGAACGGCTGACTATAGAGCTTACGAACGACTGTAACCTGGTATGCACAATGTGTCCGCGCATGGAGATGAGCAAGAACCTCGGCTACATGGACGTTGAACTCTATAAGAAGATTATAGACGAAGCCTCAAGATATACGGCGCAGACGCCCATAACGCTCGTGCCGTTCTTTAGGGGCGAATCCCTCATGCACCCTAACTTCTTTGAGATGATAGAGCTGGCAAAGAGAGCGGGCCTTAAGCCCATACAGCTTACGACCAATGCCATGCTCTTAACGGAAGAGCTCTCAAATAAGTTAATAAGAGCAGAGATAGACTTCATATCCTTTAGCGTAGACGTACTCGGCGAAGAAGCTTATAAGAGAGTTCGTCTTGGCGGAGACTACAAATTGGTCATGAGCAATATAGACAAATTTTTGGAGATGCGGGTAGCTCTCGGAAGCAAACTTCCCGAAGTTCAGGTCTCCACAGTTGAGACGGAAGAAAACACAGAGTCTCTAAGTGAATTTATAGATTACTGGCAAGAAAAGGTAGACCGTGTGCGCGTATACCCTGAGCACTCGACCGACGGAAGCTTCGGAAGCCTTACCGGTTACGAGCTCCCAATATTCGACAAAAGACTTCCGTGCAGAAAGGTCTTCACCGACATGGTCGTCTACTGGAACGGAGACGTTGCCGTCTGTAACCACGACTGGGGAAGAAAAGAATTCATAGGTAACGTAAAGGACAATACCCTCGCCGAGATATGGACGGGCGACAAATATAAAGAAATTCGCACGCGTCACATGGCAGGCACGCTCGACGACGACCCGACATGCGCGCACTGCGACCACTGGAAGATGTACTACACAGACGAAGGACGCATCGGAAAACTCATTAAAAAAGGTGCGTAGGATTACAATGACTATACCGATAACAAAACCTTCATTCGATGATAAAGAGCTGGCATCCGTAACCTCTGTCGATCTTACTTATCTCATAGAAAATATCAAGAAAGAAGTAAGCTAATGTGCGGAATAGCAGGGATAGTAAATTTTACAGGTAAAGGCCCCGAAGGCGCAGTCATTCAACGGATGACCGATGCCATCGCTCACCGCGGCCCTGACGGCGAAGGTCACTTTATAGACGGCCCCGTTGCGCTCGGACACCGGCGCCTTGCCATAATAGACTTAAGCGAAGCCGCCGCACAACCAATGAAGAACGACGACGGCTCGGTCGTCATATCCTATAATGGAGAGACATATAACTTTAAAGAGTTGAGAAAAGAACTCGAAAAAAAGGGTCGACGCTTCCGCTCCAATAGTGATACAGAGGTCATCATCCGCGGCTACGAAGAGTGGGGCATAGAGGTCGTAGAGAAACTGAACGGAATATTTGCCTTTGCACTATGGGACAATAAAAGACGTACACTCTTCCTATGCAGAGACCGCTACGGGGTAAAGCCGCTCTACTACCATAAGAGCGGCAACACACTGATATTCGCGAGTGAAGTTAAGGGGCTCTTAGAGCACCCCTCGCTCAAGGTAAAGGTCGACAACTCGGCACTCCTTGAGTACTTTACATTTCAAAACATATTCACCGACAGGACTCTCTTTGACGGCGTAAAGCTTCTCCCCGCAGGGCATATCGCTACGATAGAGATGAAGAGCGGTGAGATGACACTTCGTCAATACTGGGACTACGACTTCCGTGAGCCGAGTGAGGCGCGCGATATGCGGGAGTACGAAGAAGAGCTCGACCGACTATTCAGCCAAGCCGTAAAGAGGCAGCTAATGAGCGACGTGCCCGTCGGGGCATACCTGAGCGGCGGCATGGACTCGGGCTCTATAACGGCCGTTGCCGCCGGTGAGATTCCGCACCTGGCCTCCTTTACAGGCGGCTTCGACCTATCGTCGGCCTCGGGCATAGAACTCGGCTTTGACGAAAGGAAACGCGCCGAGGCATTGTCGTATAGATTCAAGACAGAACTATATGAGGTCGTAATGAAGGCCGGCGACATGGAACGCGTCATGGGAGAGCTTACGTGGCACTTAGAAGACCTTCGCGTCGGTCAGTCGTACCCGAACTACTACGTATCACGCCTTGCGAGTAAGTTCGTAAAGGTAGTCCTCGCCGGAACGGGCGGCGACGAGCTATTCGCAGGATACCCGTGGAGGTACTACCACACGGCAGAGAACCAGCACTTCGACGACTATGTAGAGAAGTACTACCGATACTGGCAAAGACTCGTCCCCAATAGGACGATAAGCAAGCTATTCACCGACAACGTATGGGGCTCAGTCAAAGACCTGCAGACGATAAATATCTTCAGAGAGGTCGCCTCCCATGATACCGAAGATATCAGCACGCCCGAAGAGTATATAAACCGCTCGCTATACTTTGAGGCAAAGACATTCATGCACGGCTTACTTCTCGTAGAAGACAAACTCAGTATGGCGCACGGCCTGGAGCTTCGAGTGCCATTTCTCGATAACGACCTCATGGACTTCGCCATGAAACTTCCCATAAGGACGAAGCTCAGAGATATCGACAAGATAGTCAAGGTAGATGAGAACTCACCCGGACCAAAGAAAAAACTCTACTTTGAAAAGACGAATGACGGTAAAATTATACTACGCAACATATTAAAGAAGTACCTGCCCGAAGAGTACGTCTCGGGCGTAAAGCAGGGCTTCAGCGCGCCGGACGCGAGCTGGTTCAGGGGCGACAGCATCGATTACGTAAAAGAACTGCTTTACTCCAAAGACGCGCGCATCTATGATTACCTGCGCCACGATACGGTTACGGACTTGGTAGGCGAACACCTGAGCGGCAAACAAAACCGCAGACTGCTCATCTGGTCGCTCATAAGCTTTGAGTGGTGGCTAAAAAAATTTACTTAACAAGGAAAGGTCGCGTAATATGTCTAACTTAGATTGGTTCATTGACCCAAAAACAAAAAAGGCGCTCTCTTACAACCAAGAGAGTGCCTCCGTTGACACAGCCGACGGTAAAATAAGCTACCCTGTCATAAACGGAGTACCGCGTTTTGTATCTCCTGAGCTCTATAAAGAGGCTCATGAAGTCTCCACAGACGAAGTACGGACCGGTCGTTCCTTCGGAGATAAGTGGCGCGAATCACGCTACGAATTCCTTGGCTCAGAAGAAGCCGACCGCGCTGCTCTTGAAGAGCATTTTATTGCAATCCTTGGATGCACTTCAGCAAAAGAACTACACGAACTCCTCAATGGAGCCACATCCACTTTAAATGGCGGATGCGGGGTCGCATGGAATGAATACCTCTTTAACATAAACCTAAACGCGCAAAGACACTGCGTAGATTTAAGCCTATCCGTTGAGACGGCACGCACCCTAACAAAAGATTTAGACAACATTACCGTTTCGCAGGCCTCAGTATTGGAGCTACCCTACCCTGATGAAACATTCGACATAGCCTATTCATGCGGAGTAGTTCATCACACCCCGGATCCAAAAGGTGCCGTGCTGGAGATAGGAAGAACCGTCAAAGCAGGCGGCCTGCTCGGCATATATATCTATAATATAAAACCCTTCATAAGGGAGCTCTCGGACAAAGAGATCCGTAAAAAAACTACAACAATGAGCTACGATGAGTGTATGGATTTTTCAAAGAAGATGACGATGCTAGGGAAAGCATTTAAAGATATCAATGCCAAGATAACAATAGAAGAAGATATCGATCTTATCGGAATGAAAAAGGGAGAATACGACCTTCAAAAATTCGTATACGATCACTTCATAAAGTGTTGGTACAACCCCAAGCAAGACGATAAATACGCAGACCTGGTTAATCAGGATTGGTATCATCCGCACTACGCCAGTCACCATACAAAAGAAGAGGTCTTTGCCTGGTTTGAAGAGGCCGGGTTTTCCAAGATAAAGTGTCTACAGCCTTCAGGCTGGGAGCACAGCGGCTACTACATATCAGGGAAAAAATGCAAATAATCGGCGGACATGCAGAGAATCTCCGTACCACTGAGAATAAACTTTTATCACCGGTATAAGGTCATAGCGGTGTGACTATATTCCGTGGCTGTAGACGGCATTGGAGTTTAATATGAAAAACATTTTAATTACGGGATCGAAGGGGCATATAGGCTCCAACCTGGTCCAAGCGTTGAAGGCCGAAGGAGACTGTCATATCTTTGAGGCTACACGTGAAAACGGCTGTGACTTAGAAGAAAAAGGATGGGTTAATAATATCCCTGACGGACACTACGATGTGGTGATTGACTTGGCTCAATCCAGACGCTATAGAGACTTCCCTGAAGGGAACGAAGATGTCTTCGCCGTAAATATACGATCAACCTTTGAACTACTTGAGTGGAGCCGCATCCGCGGCGTAAAAAGATTCGTCTTTGCCTCCACCGGCATTGTATATGAGAACCAACATGGACGAAAACTCAACGAGACGGATCCATGCCTGCCACGATCCTTGTACGCGGCCTCTAAGCTTTGCGCAGAACACCTTATCAGGCAATACGCCGATTTCTTTCAGGTAGTCATAATGAGGATATTCGGCGTATACGGTCCGAGCCAAAGCGGCAATATCATACCATCCATGATCCAACGCGTACGAAACGGGGAAGAGATCTATCTGGCAGGGAATAAAGGTTTCTTCACAACCCCAATATTCATATCGGACTGTATCAAAGCTATCAGCAAAGTGGCTCTCGACCAACTGGATACCCGAGAACTTATTTTTAATCTTACAGGCAACGAAGTTCTGAGCCTTGCCGAAATAGTCAATATTATTTCAAAGGCACTCAACACCAAGGCGAATATCGTGGTAACAGAAGAAGAGCCTCAGTGGGTATGCGGAGATAACACGCTTATGCGGACCTTTTACCGCCCAGAGATACCTTTTGCCCTCGGACTGGAGAAGACACTAAATGGATAGACAAATTGCAATCACACTCGACATGGATTGGGTGCCGGACGAGGTTATCGAAGACTCCCTTGAACTGCTCGCCAAGCATAGTATACGAGCAACACTCTTCATGACTAACTCCACCACGCTCGACCTGGATGGGCATGAATTGGCCATCCACCCGAACTTCTCTACTACGGATATAGAAAGGCATATAGAGGAACGCCTCAACGACTTCCCCGAGGCCAAAGGTACGCGCTCGCATTCGCTTTTTTTTACCGAACATCTCCGCGCGCTCTATGCCCGTTATGGCATTGAGTACCAAAGTAACGTCATGATGTACCTCCAGAAGAGGATCAACCCATTATGGATGTCGAGAACAACACTGGAGATTCCCTTATACTGGATGGACAGCTTTTATATTGAGATGGAAGGGACTCCTGATTTTTCCATAAGAGAACTCAAGCTTAATGAAGAAGGTCTGAAGGTATTTTGTTTTCATCCTATACATATATTTCTTAATACTCAGAGCCAGAAATGTTACACCACAGCAAAAGAACACTATAACGACGCAGAGACACTTCTAACGATGCGTAATACAAAAGTACGCGGAATAAGAGACATATTTTTAGAACTCTTATCTTATATTGAGTCCAACGATATCCAGACCAAAGGGCTACTTGAGATTAAAGACGACTTTACCGACGGCAGCGAGTATAAAGGAATATAGGCTGTACCGGTAGCAAGCCTAAGGAAGAACAGGAGAGCAGGAATATGCGCGTAATACTGATAAATCCTCCTCAGCCCGAAGAGGATCTAAAGTCGGCCTTCAGCAAAGGCACAGGTTTCATCTTACCATATAACCTGTTGAGCCTCGGAACCTACCTGAAACAACACGGTGTGGAGGTGGATATAGTGGACTGCGTCGCAGAGGGCATCTCATTAGAGCGCATAGCAGAGATAGTCAGGACGAAAGGATATGACCTCGCCGGAGTTACAGGTTTTACCTTCTCCATACCCAGAGCATACAAAGTGGCAGAGGTAATAAAAAGAGACTCTCCAAAGACAACGGTGGTCTTGGGCGGCATACATGCCACGGTTGCGCATAGGCAAACCCTTGAGGAGTGCCGATCTTGCGACTTCGTAATTGCAGGCGAAGGTGAGAAGGTCCTGCTAATGCTCGTGAAGGCGATAAAGAAGAACAAGGGATTTGACGAAATACCAAACTTAGCCTATAGAGATAAAAACTCGATGGTAAAGATATCTACGGCTTCTCCGCTATCCCCTGTTGATGTCAAGGAACTTCCCATTCCGGACTATTCACTACTACAGATGCAGCTCTATGTGCCTCACTCCGGCAACTACAAGATCCTGCCCACCTACAGTTTCTACACCAGTCGAGGGTGCCCCTTCTCATGCTCGTTTTGCTCGGCAAATATCGTTATGGGGAAAAAGGTCAGATATAAAGACATAGACAAAACCTTCGAAGAGCTAAAAGTCCTGGTAGATGACTATGGCGCAAAGGGACTCATAATACAAGACTCCACCTTTACACTGAACAAAAAATGGGTAACCGAGTTCTGCAACCGCATGATAGACGAGGATCTCCGACTGGTTTGGAGAGCCAATACGAGGGTCGACAGGATAGATCAGGACCTTCTGCGAATAATGAAGAAAGCCGGTTGCCACAGGGTTAATGTTGGTTTTGAGTCAGGGAACCAGGACACCTTAGACTTCCTAAACAAGAAAACTACAATAGAACAAAACCTGAAAGCGGCAAAAATGGTCACAGATGAAGGGCTGGAACTTGGGGCTTCCTTCATTATAGGGGTTCCGAACGAAGGTATGGATCACGTCTTGAATACAATAAAGTTCGCCAAAAGCATCGGCTCCAAATTCACGCAGTTCTATCTGCCTGTTCCATATCCGGGCACTAAGTTAAGGGCACTGTGCCAAGACGGCTTAAGAGAAGGTGCCTCGTGGCATGACTACAGCTCAAGAGACTTCACGAATGCCGTCTATATAAACAAAAACTTCGATCCTGAGGTCTTTAAAAAACTTCCGGCCTTTGCCTTTCAAAGATACTACTGTAACTTTCAATCGGTAAAACGAATTATCTTCTCCATAAAAAGCATTGACGAGCTCAAGGATGGTATCGGAATACTGAAGAATATCTTTAAAAAATGGCGAAATCCAGTATCCATAGAAACAAGTAGGTGATGATATATGACAAGAACAGAACACTGGGTTAATTTTTTAGATAAAACAGCTAAGCTCCTGCCTACAGAGCGTGACAGGGACTTCTTTCTGAGAGTATATAAGACCTCCGAAGATGTCTACAGGAGACGTCTGCGCGGCATAGGTTTCCTCAATATGGAATCGGTCTTGGACGCAGGCTGTGGTTTTGGGCAATGGAGCATCGCCCTCGCGAGCCTTAACAAAGAAGTACACTCCGTCGAGCTTGATGCAGACCGCCTGAGAACGGCAAAGTGCGTCGCACAGGAGACCGGGGCAAAGAACATAACATTCATGCAGGGCAACATAGAAGAGATCGCGGCCAAAGACGAAAGCTTTGACGCTATCTTCTGCTACAGCGTCATCTACTACACGGACTTCAGGAAGACCTTGCGTGAGTTTTTTCGTCTTCTAAAACCCAAAGGCAAGCTTTACTTCAGCACAAACGGACTCGGTTGGTACATACACAATATCATAGACAAACCGTACCCTAGCGCAGACTTTGACCCGCGCCAAATAGCAATCGAGACAATAAAGAACTCATTTGAGTTCTTCCGTAAAGGGGACAAAACAGAACCGGGGTCTATCGTTATGCCGAGACACATAGTTATTGAAGCACTGGTCGAGGCAGGCTTCAATAAAATTATAGCCGATGGAGAAGGTAAGATAAACTCTGTTAAGGACGACGTCCCGCCCATCTCTTTCTTCAAAGAGTCTTATTATGGAGAAGAGGGCGTCTATGAAATCTTGTGCGAAAAACAGGCTCTCAAGGGTACGTGACTATATGACGAACATCTTTTTTATCATAGGGTGCGCCAGAAGCGGAACTACCGCTATCACAAAGATCCTGAGTACCGCTAACAACGCAGAACTCTACGTTGAAGAAACACCGAAGCTTTGTTTAGAAGCGAGAGATCTCTATAAGGGGGATCTCGAAAAAGCCGAAAAAGTTCTTAAAGAAGCGAAAGAAAAGCGTATTAAGGAAACCACGGGAAGAGGAATTATTTATGGGGATAAAAACCCCAACTATCTGCCATTCATTCCACACCTTGAGCTTCTATGGCAGCCGAAGTTCATCTTCATAGTAAGGGACGGACGTGAGGTCGTCAGATCATTGATGGACTGGCACGAAATCTCAGAAGGGAATATATTTGGTATGAGTGAAGATGAGGAAGGCTCAACCATAACATCTCCTAAAGAGGATTGGTGGGATTACAGCCGCTTGAGACCTAATCCCGGTGAGCCTTACTCAGGACAATGGAAGACCCTCAGCCGTTTTGAAAAATGTTCTTGGTATTGGAACAAGTTTAATCTTCTTATGTTAGATTACGCCTCTAAGCTTGACAAAGAGAGGTGGCGGCTAATAAATATAAATAAAACCACGGCCGAGGACTTTGAAGAAATCTTCGATTTTCTCGGCCTTAGAGGATTTAACATTGATAAAATTGATACCATGCTTAACACCTCTATTAACTCCGCTACGGATAGAGGCGGAATATCGAAAGAGTTCCCGCGTTGGGATAACTGGTCAGAAGAACAAACAAAGATCTTCGACAAACATAGCGGCGATTTAATGAAACGATTGGGGTTTTCATAAATGGAAGTACTATGGTATATACTTATATTGATGGCCTTTTCTTTTTTTTCAAGGCTTATATTCGGCATTGGGGATAGCACCGACGACTACAGTCACCTATGGATGGTCAAGGAGCGTAACCGATACCGAGACCTGCGCCAGCACGAAGTCGTCAACACACCACTTAAAGGTATCAGAGGGTATCCACCGCTCGCCCACTTTTTAATAGGTTTTTTTCCGCGAAGGTACTGGATTCTTGCAGGGAAATTTCTCGTGGTCCTTTATGACTGCGCATCCGTCTTGATTGTATTCTGCTCCTCCTACTTCGTATTCAGAGATTTTTGGCACTTGGAGGTTGCCCCGACAGTGGGCGCATTCATTACAGCTTTATTGTATAGCAGCACGCCCATCTTATTCTCCGTGGAATCAAGGCTTAAATCAATCGGTGCCAGGACATTAGGAGGACTATTTTTCACCCTCTACATAGTATCCTTCGCGGCAGGCCATCTTTACTCATCTGCCTGGTTCTATCCGCCATGCGTCGTCTTGGTTCTCCTTACCTTCATTACTTCACAGTTCGCCACGCAAAACATAATATGGGTCTCGATCTTTCTCTCAATAATAACGCTCTCTTTTCTGCCGCTTATACTGATTGCCTCCGGTCTTATGCTATTTCTACTTCCGATCTTCGACGGAAAAAAGATCTTATACCGTAAGTACTCACACTTTTATCATTGGTTCATACCTTATTTAAGAAAAAACAAGAAGAACTTCAACTTCGATCTCTACGGACGTAACAGCATTAAAGATCTACTCTTGCTTCCCTATCACGCGATACACAACCCGAGGAAGGCCTTTTTGACATTCTTCCATCAGAACTCCTTTTTAATAGCGGCCTATTCGCTACCCATTGTATGGGTATTGCTCTATTTAACAGTACTCCACAAAAATGCACCTTCATTTCCGTCAGACTGGCTCTTGAACTACTCCTTTTATCTGATGATGGCGGCCTTGGCAGTATTCATTCTGACGTCAACGCGACACCTTCTATTTCTCGGTGAAGCGGAAAGGTACTTTGAATACGCTTCCTTCCCCTTAAACCTGTTGGCGGTTTTCTTAATCTTTAAATTTTCCACATCCCCGTTCCAGTTCTTTCTTGGAATTTTCATCATAAACGTTACGCTGGTCTGCATCCTCTTTATTGCAAGTAACATGAAGATCTTTCTCTCCAGGTGCTTCGAGGAGAAAGAACCCGATCTTTCGGAGCTGATAACCTTTATTAAGGAAATCGAGAAGCCTAAAATAATAACCTTGCCAACTAAATTCGCCTATACGCTCTCTCTTTTTGTGGATGATGAGGCTTCCTACTACTTTGACAATATCTGTCACTCAAGTAAGGGACTCGCCTACATGTTAGACGAGTATCTTGAATTGTATTACTTTATACCCTCCTTTGAGTTCTTTCATGAAAAATACGGCATCGACACATTCGTCTTCTCACTGAAATACCTTGAATCGTCAGAATCCAAAGGTGTGACTTATAACCTAAAAGAGCTTACTGAGGTTTTTGGTAACGATACCTATTGGGTTGGAAGGTACAAAAAGCAATAATAAGGCCGGATATACACGAGGAGAATAACCGAACAAATTAACTCTCTCCGATATTTAAACTTTATTAAGAAACTCTAACTATAAGAACCCTATGACAGCCACCAATACCTATAGCAATAAGCTCTACACCGAACTCGCAAAGGATCTCTTCCTCTACGGACTTCTGACCGGACTAACGGGGCTTGTCGGCCTTATACTGCTGCCAATATTCACCCGCATATTCTCTCAGGCCGAATATGGAATAATAGAGATCGTCGCGGTTGCGGCCAACCTCATAACGGTTGTTGCGTGCCTCTCTCTTGAGAGTGCCGTTGTGCGCTATCTGCCGCAGATAAAGGATGCCGCTGAGAGGAAGATCTACTTTTCTACTATCCTTGTCGTAGTCATCGCGGTCGCTGTTTTTCTGTTTCTGCTTTGCTTTATCCTATCGGAGCATATCTCCTCGCTCCTCTTTAAGGACGGACAATACGCCCTACTCATAACGCTCAGCGTAGCGGCGGCGGCTATAGCCGCGATAAGCGGTGTCGTCCAAATGGCACTCCGCGTTGAACGCAAGATATTTTACTTCAATGCCTTAAATATAATTCATATACTGCTCTACGGTGTTGTCTCACTGCTCCTGCACTATTATTTACACTTAGGGGTCTCTAGCGTCTTCTACGGCCTGCTCACCGCCGAAGTTATCCGACTTCTATGGGGGTTAACACTTACGCGCCATCTCTTCTCCAAGAGACTGTCGCGCGAAGATCTTAAGATCTCTTTAAAATTCAGCCTTCCCTTACTTCCCGCCGTCTTGGCCACATGCGTAAACAATCAACTCAGTCGTTTTGTAGTGCTATTCTTCATAGGCCTCTCAGGCGTGGCGATATTTGGAGCAACGGCCAAGATAGCACTGATCATTGTATTGCTTACATCGGCTTTTTCTCAAGCATGGACCCCTTACGCATTGTCGCTATTGGATATGTCCGTAGAATCCCGCGACCTCTTTTACAGGAATATACTCAGCTACTACATGGCCGGATTCTTATCGCTGGGTCTCTTGATAGTCGCACTGTCTCCTGAATTATTTAAAGTCCTAATCCCTGTTGAATACTACAGCGGGTATCTATTGGTTCCGTGGATTATAGGAGCATTTATAATACGCGCTTCCGGCAGTATCACGGCTATAGGTGTTTTAATATCAGAGAAGACTATCGCAAATCCGATAGCAGCGTGGATTGGAACCGTGATAAATATAACCGTGGGTATTACCTTGGCACACTTCTTTGGTATCGTGGGTGTCGTCATTGGTATCTTTATCGCGGAGATCGCCTTCACCGCGACACTATGGTTTTTTACAGCCAAACATACAGCAATCAGATTTAACATCCGTATATTCGCAGCCTCCATTATATGTTATATCTTTACATCTATAGCACTACTACTCATAACACAGCACCTTCAAGACGACCCTGCTCTCTACGTCTTAAAGTTTATTCTCCTTGTGATAGCAGCGTCCGTGCTTTTCTTTATCTCAACGGACAAAACATCAAGGCGTACATTTTTCTCTACAATAAGAGACTTGCCCAAAACATACTTCTAAGGGGCATCGCTATTCATAAGGACAAACTACCATGTGCGGAATCTGCGGAAAAATAAACTTCACCGGCAAACCCGTCGAAGAAGGGCTCTTAAGGGCTATGGCTGAGACCCTCACCCACCGAGGCCCTGACGACGAAGGCGTATACATAGGCGGTAGTGTCGGTCTCGGCCATAGACGTCTCTCAGTCATAGACCTGTCTAAAGCGGCTCACCAGCCCATGCCCAACGAGGATGAGACCTTATGGATAGTCTATAACGGTGAGGTCTATAACTTTGAAGAGCTGAAGGAGGAGCTTCTGGCAAAAGGGCACCGCTTTCGCTCGCACTCCGACACAGAGGTAATACTCCATCTATACGAAGAAGAAGGCGCAAAATCCGTCGAGCGTCTGCGAGGCATGTTCGCATTCGCCATATGGGATACAAAGAAGAAAGAGCTCTTCCTGGCAAGAGACCGCACAGGGCAAAAGCCTCTCTTCTATCGTATCGATGACAAGGATGAAACATTCCACTTCGCCTCAGAGATAAAGGCCATACTCAAAGACCCTACGGTTAAGGCTCGTCCCGACCTGACGGCGATAGATCACTATATGACATGGCAGTGCGTACCTGCTCCCTACTCAGCATTCGAGGGGATAGAGAAACTGCCTCCGGCGCACTACATGACCGTCAAGGACGGCAAGGCCACGCTCACACGTTACTGGAAGCTTAATTATACTCCAAAACTCGATATGACAGAGAGTGAGATAAAGAGTAAGCTCGTATATGATATGAGGGAGGCCGTTAAATTACGCATGATAAGCGACGTTCCACTTGGCGCGTTCCTAAGCGGTGGTGTGGACTCAAGCGCTGTAGTCGCCTTAATGGCAGA
>DAOVKH010000206.1 GCA_030631875.1 Deltaproteobacteria bacterium
ATTAAAGAAACCTTCGATAGTGGCGAGCAACTCTGCCTTTGGGTTGGTCTTACCGTCTTGTGCTAAGAAAAAGTCTTTATCGTCGACAAGGCTCTTTGTTCCTATACCGAAGCGTCCGGGTTTATAGTGAAGGAGTACCTCCCAGTAGCGCGCTTCATGCAGATTCTTTTTTATGGCAAGCTCTTGAAGTTCTTTTATGTAATTATCTGAGGCCTGAGAGTGGGCGGGCATTATCAATATTAGAAGTATGGCGAGAAATAAAAAAGACGCGGCCTTTAGTGGTAAGGGGCCGCGTCTTTTAATGGTGGTATGCAATTATATTATCGTAGCCTTTAGGAAGTAACCGCTACGATGTTGTCTATTACCGTGCCTGCCTCGACATTTTCGGAGGTGTATATATCCGAGAAGTTGGCCTGTAGGGCCGTATAGAAGCCGGCTCTCTCAGTGGTAGGTACGTTCATCAGTTCGGCGAGTGTCTCGATGGTTTCGCCGGTGCCCATTGCGATATCCTGAGCGATTCCGTCCATGTTCTCTGCTACGAACTTGTTGGTCTCGTTAGAGACGATGCTCGTTGCCTGCTTACAGCCCGATGTACCGGAGGTTATACCAAATGTCTGGTTCCCGGAGATACCGTTGAGGAATGTCATGGCGAGCTGTCCCAGAAGGGTGTCGTTCTGTGTTATGAGTTGTGAACCGAGACCGCAACCCGTGTTACTCTGAGCCTTTGCGGCCGCTTCGGCCTTTGAGGCTCCAAAGCTGAATACCATTACAGCTAGTGCTATACCGATTATAAGCTTTTTCATACTACCTCCTTTTGGTTTAGGCTGTGCGCCTATTTTGAGACTTACTTATTTACAACGTAGATGATACTATATATCAGTACTCATTCTATGTCAATAGCCATGCGTTAAGATTCTTGGCATGGTATTTATCGTGCCGATAAAGCTTATAATTATCAAGGAGTTCTGTCCTTATGGAGATATATCCCAAGTCATCTGAAATAACGCTCGATATGCGTGGAGAGTTGCACCCCATGCTCTCGGCTCTAACGAGTGGTGTGTCGGAGGAGAGTTTTGCCAACCTCTACTTGTTTAAAGAGAGGTATAACTACAGGGTTTCTATGATAGGCGGGGATATTTTGCTCATTACAGGGCGTGAGCCGTCAAGCGGCGAGCCGTTCTTTATGCTTCCCGCGGCACTACCCTCAAAGGATATACTCGATGAACTCTTCGCCCAATTCAAAGTAGCAAAGTCCGTATCGGAACATATGGCTGCTGATTTTGAAGCGCACGGCTATAGTCTTAAAGAAGATAGGGATAATTCCGATTACGTCTATCTGCGTGCCGACTTGGCCGAATTTACCGGAAGAAAGTTTCATAAGAAGAAGAATCGCCTTAGGCAATTTATCGCTAATTACGACTGTGAGAGTCGTCCGTTATTGGCGAAGTCGGTGGACGATGCCTTGAAGGTGCTTGAGCTTTGGAGGGGCGATAGAGAAGCTGATGGCGATTACAGAGCCGCGCGCACCGCACTCCTTAATATGGAGAAGCTTGGGTTGTGCGGGATGATATATTACATTGATTCTAACCCTAAAGCCTATACACTCGGCGAGGAGCTTGGCGCAGTTGGCGATACGTTCGTAACGCACTTTGAGAAGGCCGTCGTTAAAGGAGAAGGCGATAAGGGTGGCGACTATAACGGCCTTTTTCAGTTTATAGTAAAGGATTTTGCTATGTGCTTGCCCGAAAAGTACATCTATATAAATAGAGAACAGGACTTGGGTCTTCCGGGGCTTCGTGAGGCAAAGATGGGGCTAAGGCCGGTTAAATTTATAAAAAAGTATAAGGTGGTTTGCGATGAAAGAAGCTGAAAAATATTTCAGATGTTATTGTTATAATCAAATGGGGCTTAGCCCCTTTATAAAGAAGTATAAGGTGGTAAAAGACGGCAGGGTTAAAAAGAATGAGCGGTAAGTCGCCGAGATATAGAACGCTCTCATCATATCTGAGGGGTCGTTACGGTGCTCCGGTGCAGAAGATAATCGTGAACGCAGGGCTTACCTGCCCGACGCGTGACGGGCGTAAGGGCACAGAGGGGTGTACTTACTGCTCCCCTCAGAGCCTATTGTCGTACTCTTACGAGGGCGGCAGTACCGTAACCGAGCAGATAGAGCGGGGTATTACCCACGTCCGTAATATGCGAAGCGGCGTAGAGGCCGAGAAGTTCATCGCATACTTTCAGACCAATACGAGCACCTACGGCGATATTAATCTTCTGCGCAGATTATACGTTGAAGCCGTCCGGCACCCGAATACTGTAGCCCTTTGCGTATCGACCAGACCAGATGCGCTTAGTGAAGAGGTCTTGGACCTATTGGAAGATATAGGTAAAGAGACCGATGTCTGGCTTGAGCTTGGCCTCCAGTCGTCGAATGACGTGACCTTAAAGCGTATAGGCCGAGGCCATACGGCAGGGGAATTTAAGGATGCGGTGATTCGTGCAACGAATCGAGGTATAAATATCGTAGCACACGTTATAGCCGGCCTGCCCGGGGAGAGCCGTATTGACTTCCTTAATACCGTGCGTTTTGTAGCCGACCTCGGCTTGTGGGGGATTAAGTTCCACCAGCTGGATATCGTCAAAGGTGCGCCTTTAGAAGAGCAATATAATAAAGGAGAAATAACGCTCCTTTCACTTGAAGAGTATACCTCTATCGTGGTAGAATCTTTGGAGATTTTACCGCCAGATATGGTAGTCCATCGTCTTCTTGGAAGAACGCACAAGGACGACCTCATCGCACCCCTATGGTCTTTGAGGGCTCGGAGCGTCAGGGCAGGTATTGATAAGTTACTTAAAGAACGCGAGAC
>DAOVKH010000122.1 GCA_030631875.1 Deltaproteobacteria bacterium
AGGCTCTACGAGGCTTTAGAGAGGTGATAGACGCCTTCGGTATAGAGCCGTCAGAGATTAAGACTGCGGCTACAAGTGTCGTCAGAAGAGCCGTAAACGCCGAGGCCTTCACGGCCGAGGTACTCAAAGAGACGGGCATCACTCTAACGGTGATATCAGGTGAAGAGGAAGCACGACTCTCACTACTCGGACTACTCAGTGCTGTAGATAAAAGTGTTGTAAAAAAGAGACTTCTCTCCGTAGATATTGGCGGCGGAAGTACCGAGTTTATGGTCTCAGAGGCAGGCGAATTCAAAGCCGCTTGGAGCCTGGAGATGGGTGTCGTTCACTTAAGTGAAGGCCATATTGAGAGAGGCAAGGACAGATTACCCTCTAAAGAAGAGCTTAGCTCCATGGAGGCTGAGATATCGGGGCAGATAAATAACCTGACATCTAATATGAAGGATAATACCATACCCGTTGATTACTTTAAAGAAAACGGCGAGCTTTTAGGTACGGCAGGGACGATAACGAGCCTTGCGGCAATTGATTTAGGCCTTAAGGAGTACGACCGAGAGGCCGTCAATAACCACATCATTACAAAGGCAAAGGTCGAAGCTCTCTATCTGAGGCTCTTGAATATGACCCCGAAGGAACGCTCCGAGGTTACGGAATTAGAGGGTGGCAGAGAGGATCTCATCATACCTGGCATAGCCATCCTACTTGAGACGATGACGAGATTTGGATTCGATAGAATACGTGCTATAGACGCGGGGCTCTTAGAGGGGCTCCTCTTAAGATAATAAAAGTACAAAAACAGAGAAAAGGGGGAATGACCATGAAATCTTCCAGCAGAGAACCAATGACAGCCCTGACATTCGATGACGTATTGCTTCAACCGGCATACTCCGAGATATTACCACGAGACGCCGACCTGACGACAAAGCTAACAAAGAAGATAACGCTCAACATACCGCTCATAAGCTCAGCCATGGACTCGGTGACAGAGTCGGCTATGGCAAGGGTCATTGCTCAGGAGGGCGGCATAGGCATCATACACAAGAACCTGACCATAGACGAACAGGCCGCACAGGTCGATAAGGTCAAGAGGCATGAATCGGTCGTAATAAGAAGCCCACGTACATTCTCTCCCGAGGATAAGATAGCCGAGGCTCTGAGGATTCGCAAAGAAGAACAAATATCAGGCTTCCCGATAATAAACAGCCAGGGCATAGTCGTCGGTATAGTAACGAACAGAGACCTACGCTTTGAGACATCCAAAGGCAGGAAGATTTCAAGCATTATGACGAAGAAGGTCATAACGGCTCCGAATAATACTACTATAACTAAGGCTCAGGCCATCATGCACAAACATCGTATAGAGAAGCTACCGCTCGTAGATGCCAAAGGCCGCTTGAAGGGACTCGTCACGATGACCGATATTGAAAAACGTCAGGACTTTCCTAACTCTTGTAAGGACAAGCTCGGTCGCTTGAGGGTGGGTGCGGCCGTAGGCATAGCCGCCGATCGTGACGAACGAGTCGACGCACTCCTGAAGGCCGGAGCCGACTGCATAGTCGTAGACACGGCACACGGCCACAGCAAAGGTGTTCTTGATGCCGTCAAGTCGCTTAAGAAGAACTTTAAGTGCGAGATTATAGCCGGCAACGTCGCAACGGCCGACGCAACGACGGCACTCATAAAGGCAGGCGTTGACGGCGTAAAGGTCGGCGTAGGGCCGGGTTCAATATGCACGACACGCATCGTAACGGGCATAGGAGTCCCACAGATGACTGCCGTAATGGAGGCGGTGAGTGCGGCAAAGAAGAAGGGCATACCCGTCATATCGGACGGCGGCATAAAGCACTCAGGCGATATAACAAAGGCCATCGCCGCAGGCGCGCACTCGATAATGATAGGCGGACTCTTCGCGGGAACGGAAGAAAGCCCCGGCGAGACGATACTATTCCAAGGGCGCAGGTTCAAGGTATACAGAGGTATGGGTTCTATCGAAGCAATGAAGAGCGGCAGTAAGGATAGGTACTTCCAAGACGATGTCGAGAGCGATCTAAAGCTCGTCCCAGAAGGCATAGAAGGCCGCGTTCCGCATAAGGGGCCATTGGCCGCTACGATATTCCAGCTCATCGGAGGGTTGAGGGCGGGGATGGGCTACCTTGGATGCAAGACAATAGCCGACATACATAAGAAGGCCCGGTTCTCTAAGCTCACACCATCGGGGCTTCGTGAGAGCCACGTTCACGACGTAACCATCACAAAAGAAGCACCAAATTATAATATGGAGACGACATAAATAATATGACGACAGAACGCATACTGATACTCGACTTTGGTTCACAGTACACACAACTCATAGCACGCCGTGTGAGGGAGGCGCGCGTATACTGCGAGATTCATCCCTATAAGATGTCGCTTAAAGATATCAAGGCCATGAAGCCCGCCGGTATAATTCTATCGGGAAGTCCAGCGAGCGTATTCGACAAGAAAGCACCACTCATAAGCAAAGAACTCTTCAAATTAAATATTCCTATACTCGGTATATGCTACGGCATGCAGCACACGTCGAAGCTATTCGGCGGTAAGGTCGAACGCTCCGACACGAGAGAATACGGCCCGGCCACGATAAAGATAACAAAGGACGAACCACTATTTAAGGGCATCAACGCCGCCAAGGCCGTTAAGGTTTGGATGAGCCACGGCGACCGTGTCGAATCTTTGCCAAAGGGTTTCAAGGTCATCGCACGCACGGGAAGCAAGGTCATTGGGGCCGTTAAGAGTACCACGCATAACTTCCACGGCGTTCAGTTTCACCCGGAGGTTGCGCACACACCGCAGGGTGCAAAGCTCATAAAGAACTTCCTTACAAAGATATGCAATATAAAGCCGTCGTGGACGATGAAGTCATTCATCGATACGGCAATTGAAGATATCCGCGCGCAGGTCGGCGACGGTAAGGTCGTATGCGGCTTATCAGGTGGGGTCGATTCGTGCGTAACGGCGGCACTCATACAGCGTGCCATCGGGCGAAACCTGACCTGCATATTCGTAGATAACGGTGTGCTCAGAAAGGGCGAGGGCGACAAGGTATACTCGACCCTGAAAGAAGCCTTCAATGTACGCATCAAGAAGGTCAACGCATCGAAGAGGTTCTTTACAAAGCTCAAGGGTATAACCGACCCCGAACGTAAGCGGAAGATTATCGGCAATGAGTTCATACACGTCTTTCAGGAAGAAGCAAAGAAGATAAAGAACGTCGAGTACTTGGCTCAAGGCACGCTCTACCCTGACGTTATAGAGAGCGTTTCATTCAAAGGCCCTTCGGCAATGATAAAGAGCCACCACAACGTCGGCGGGCTACTTAAGAATATGCACTTGAAGCTCGTCGAACCACTTCGTGAGTTATTCAAAGATGAGGTACGCCTGCTTGGCCATGAGCTTGGCTTGTCTAATGAGATGGTAAACCGCCATCCATTCCCCGGCCCAGGCCTTGCCATACGCATCATAGGTGAGGTAACACCCGTTAGGTGTAAGATTCTCAGAGAAGCCGATGCCATAGTATTGGAAGAGATAAAGCTCGCCGGATTATACGACAAGATCTGGCAGGCCTTCGCCGTACTCCTGCCCGTTAAGACCGTCGGCGTTATGGGCGACGAGCGAACATACGAAAACACCTTGGCAGTGCGCGCCGTAGAGAGTACCGATGGAATGACCGCCGACTGGGTGCGGTTGCCATACGACGTACTCGAGCGCATTTCATCACGAGTGATTAACGAGGTCAAGGGTGTGAATAGAGTAGTCCTCGATATAAGCTCCAAACCACCAAGCACGATTGAGTGGGAGTAGGCGAGTGAGAGAGGAAAGAAAAACTCTTCTGCTTCAAATTGCGGCCATAATCCTCTGCCTAATATTATTCTCATACACTTTTCTTAGTTCTTTTTTTGAGGATATGGATCGCTTAGAGACGATTGACGTTACCTACTCAGACCATGAAGCGGCAGTAAAGGCCGGAGAGATTGAGAGAGGTTGGATGCCGACGTATATACCAACCTCTGCCAAAGAGATACGCACCAGACATAATATCGATACTAACAATCTCTGGTGGTCTTTTTATTACGACCCAAAGGACTATGACTTTATGGATAAGTCCTGCAAAAAGGCAGAGAAGAACGATCTTCTATTTACAAGAAAGAGGCAAGCCTTCGACTGGTGGCCTGAAGAATTAATAGACGGCTCCAGTGAGTTTCTTGATAACGAGCAATCGTATAATTATTATACTTGTGATAAGACGGCTAATTTAGCGGTAGATACAACTAAGAGCAAGGCATATCTTTGGGATTTTAGAATAAGAGAGTGGGAGTAGGGGATATGTTATTCGAATACTTTGAAGAAATATTCTGCGCCGCGGCGACGATAGGGGTCTTCTATCTATACCTATCTACCAGAGGCATCGTATGGAAGAGCCGCAAGTTCGAGAGTGAGATACACAGAAAGAAGGCGGCACTTACATACATACTCCTGACCCTATGGGGCGGGGGGTTCTTCATTTTAATGATACTTGGAGTAATATAACACCTATGCCGATAGAAGATCTAAAAGGTAAAGAAACGTGGCGACTCTTTCGTATAATGAGCGAGTTCGTCAAGGGCTTTGAAGAACTCTCCGATATAAAGATGGGCATCAGCATCTTTGGCTCAGCGCGCTTCGATACCAACGACAAGTACTATAAAGAAGCCGTCAGCCTCTCGAAGCGACTCTCTGATTGTGGTTTTACTATAATCACCGGCGGAGGCCCCGGCATAATGGAGGCCGCCAATAAAGGTGCATTAGAGAATGGTGGCGAGTCGGTAGGGCTGAACATAACGCTCCCTCAAGAACAAGAGCCCAACAGATACCAAAGCAAGAGCCTCGACTTCAGGTACTTCTTCGTACGCAAGGTCATGTTCGTCAAGTACGCCATCGGCTACGTCTGTATGCCCGGAGGCTTCGGCACGATGGACGAATTCTTCGAGGCCTTAACGCTCATACAAACGCATAAGATATATCCGTTCCCGATGATACTTTTCGGCAGTGATTACTGGCAGCCCATAATAGACTTCATGCAGACGTCGATGTTAGAGTACGGTACCATATCGGAGAAGGATCTGGAGTTCATAACCTTAACCGACGACCCGGAAGTGGTCGTCGATATAATGTGCAAGCATCGTAAGTGGAAAGAAGATGTCATAGAGAAGGCGACCGGCACAAGGCCAAAACTTTCACCTGAAGATTAATAAAGAGGAGGGGATATAATATGTCAGCAGACGATAGCACGCATTGTTGTGGAGATGAATTGGTAGAGCTTACAGTAACGCTCGAAGAGGACCAAGTAGCAGTACTAAAAGAACTCGCAGAAGAGTATAAGGCAAAG
>DAOVKH010000164.1 GCA_030631875.1 Deltaproteobacteria bacterium
CTTGAGATGACATTCGGCTATACGACAAACGTCCGTTTGCTGGAGCTTTCGAGGATGGATCATCCTCTGCTTAAGGAGTTGGCACTGAGGAGCCCCGGGACGTACCACCATTCTGTCATAATAGGTTCTTTGGTCGAGGCCGCCGCCGAGAGTATAAACGCCAACCCTCTCTTAGCCAGAGTAAGTGCCTATTACCATGACATAGGCAAGGTGAAGATGCCCTTTTACTTTATAGAGAATATGAGTGGTGACAATAAGCACGATAAGCTCACACCTTCGATGAGTGCCCTTATAATAACCAACCACGTCAAAGAAGGCATAGAGCTTGCCAACGCACACAGGCTCGGTAAAGAGATAACCGATATAATTCCACAACACCACGGGACTTCCCTGATAAGTTTCTTCTACAATAAGGCCAAGGAACAGGAAGACCCGGACGTTCACGAGGTAGATGAAAAGGACTTCCGCTACCCCGGCCCCAAGCCTCAGACAAAGGAGGCAGGCCTTGTGATGCTTGCCGATGCCATAGAAGCGACGAGCCGTACCCTGCCCGACACATCGCCCGCTAAGATTCAGGGCATGACGCAGACAATAGTAAACCGCATATTCGCCGATGGTCAACTCGATGAGTGTGAGTTGACATTAAAAGACCTGCACGCTATAACCAAGAGCTTCAACCGTGTGCTTAACGGTATATTCCACCAGAGAGTGCATTATCCCGACCCTGTGGGCGGAGGTAATAACGGCGACGTTGATACGAAGGAGGATGAGATTGAAGGTCGAGATAGGGGAGACGGCGTTAAAGAAGACGCCCCGCCAAGAGAAGCTTCCAGCCAAGCGGACGATAAAAAAGATAGTAGAGACGGCCTTAAGAGGCTTGGTGTCGTCTGATGCGGAGCTGAGCGTTCTTCTCACAAACGATGAGACGATAAGAGAGCTTAACCGCACCTACCGCAGTATCGATAAACCAACAGACGTATTAAGCTTCCCTACAGGCGACGACGCACTTATAGGAGATGTTGTCATCTCTATTGAAACCGCGCGCCGCCAAGCCGTCGACTATGATGCCCCGCTCAAAGAAGAACTCGCACGCCTACTCGTCCACGGTGCTCTGCACTTGATGGGCTTTGACCACGTAAATGGCGGCCGTCAGGCCGCAAAGATGAAGTTGAGAGAGGCCGAGGTCTTTGAAGAACTAAGAGAGGGCGCGGTACTCTAAAGAGGTTTTTTTATTATGGATAGAAGATCAAAGATTATAGTAATAACGGCTACACTCATCATGTGGGTATTGGTAGGTAGTATTGTCGGCGTGGGCGTATACTTCGGTGAAAAATTCGAAGAACAAATGGAGAAGTTTGAAGAAGATAGTGCGTTGTTCATGGAAAGACTCGAAGGCGAAGGCGTTATTAGCGGCGACGAATTATTCTCAAAGACGGTACTCAACGAAGAAGTCCTTATAAGCAACATAACCGATATATTTATAAGACCGAAGACTCCTCTTGGCGAAGGCGAGATAATTCTTGCAGGCTCAAATGGTGCAATCTTTCTCGATTTAGATGACCCGTCGGTCGTTAATTCGTCGGTCTACTTTGAAGATGATGCCGACTTTGTTGAGGTCATAGACGTTGAAGGCGACGGCGTAGAGGAGTTCATGGGCAGGGGGTGTTGGTGTAAGCCGCCGATAGTCATAGACTCAGCAGGCGAGACTATTTGGAAGTACGAGCGGGCGGGTGAGAAGGTAGTGGACATGGTCGCCGCCGATATGGACGGCGACGGCGAGCTTGAATTCGTATCGGCTTTAAGGGACGGCGGCATACGCATAATAGACAGGAATGATAAAAAAATATTTAAGAAGAAGACCTCGCCTGTCAGGCATGTAGAGGTCGCCGACGTTGACGGCGACGGACGACTCGATATAATATTCACTACGATAAGCGGCCGATTGCTGGCCATGGATTCTTTGGGCAAGTGGCTAAGTACGGTTAAGGACACAGAGGCTTCGGCGTTGGGGGATTCAACCGAGCTGTCTTCTATAAAAGAAGGCGAATTTAAGGTTAAAGACTTTACCATCGTTGCCCGTCCCAAAGTTGACGGCGAAGAGTTTATCGTCTCCGCCGGCGACGGTGTTGTGAGGTTCCACGATCTATTCGGCAAGGTCGTAAAAGAGGTCTCCGTCGAGAGAGCCTACGGCTCGGCCGATATAAGGGGCGTTGGCTTTGAGTCCGTCGGCGAGAACGCCTACGTTGCCGTTCTCTTGGTCTATACAGGGGTGGAGAAGTCGGTATTATTGGTATTTGACGAAGATTTGAGTCTCGTCTATGAAGAGGTCTTAGAGGGGTTGTACTACGCCATTGCCAAAGAGCCTGCAAGGGTTAGTGACGGCGCGGATACTCTACTCATCGGCGGTCAGGGAGGGCTCATTAGATACGCCCTTACCGACGGAACAGAGTTGCAATGAGCGTAGCCTCCAATGCCATGGCTGGGTTCATTGCGTAAAGAACCGTAGGAGTTTCTTCTATGAATAAGTCTCTAAAGACGACTACTACTATCATCTTCCTCCCATTCTTCAGAGCCATACTGGTGGGGAATGTATTGTTCTGGATGGTTCTAATGTTCGGTGATGACGGATACACCGCTGAGTTCATGTATTACTTTATGGACAGGAATAGTATTACTATCTTTGTCTTGTGGAATGGGTTTATTGTATGGACACTATTTTATTTGGCGGTAGCGGTTATATTCAAAGAAGGAAGGCGTTTTGATTCTTTGCTCGATATCTCAAAGATGCTGAAAGTAACCGCCTTATTCGGCCTCTCTTCTTTGGTATATAGCTTTCTGGATCAATCTGATTACGCATCGTGGATATATTTACTCGGTCTTCTTTACGGCTTCTATATACTATTCTTATTTACTTTGATTATATTCGAGACGGCATACTTAGGGCTGCTCGTGGAAAAGAACAAGAACTGTAGCCGTTTTAAAGCACAGTTATTGTCTTTTAGTCTCTTTTTGTTTTTGCCTTTTATCGTAACCTACCTCGCAAGGTTTCTCTTTATGACCATTCATCTTGGAGGCGCATGAGCCGCTGTGCCCGCTATAGAGCCGCACTAATAGAAATGAAGCGAGAGATTTTGCTGGCCTCTATCTCGGCGGTAATGCTCGTCCTATCCTTTGCGCCATTTTACTTGGGTTTTCTTGCGTGGTTTGCCTTCGTGCCTCTCTTCTTTGCGCTACAAAGAGTCTCTTCTATAAAGCAGGCCGCTTTTACGGGGCTTACTACGGGCTTTGTATTCTTTTTAGGTACGGTCTACTGGGTCGTATACTCCATGTACTTCTATGGTGGCGTGCCTTTTATCGTCGGCGCGGTGGTTACCATAGGGTTGTCACTTTATCTGGCTCTATTTACGGCACTCTTCTCTCTGGCACTAAAAACCCTCTCGGCCTTTAAGTCTAAGGTGCGTCTCTTGATACTCGCACCTCTTCTTTGGGTCGCCGTAGAGTTTCTGCGCTCCGTCTTATTAACGGGCGCGCCGTGGGTCTTGCTCGGTTATTCGCAGACGAGTTATCTCTCCCTCATACAATTAGCCGACATCGGCGGCGTAGACCTCATATCGTTTTGGCTGGTGCTTATAAATTCCGCTATATACCTGACCGTCAAAGCCGTTAGAAAGAAATCTCATAGAGAGGCCATTGCTTGCGGTGCGTTTGCGTTCTTTATATTTGCAGTTGTCTTCGCATATGGTCATAAGCGAATAATCGAAGTGGACGCTTCTGTGGAGAGCTGGGATTCAATGACCGTTGCCGTGGCTCAGGGTAATATCGAGCAGAAGGTCAAGTGGGCCGAAGGCGGCAAGATTGAGACCGTCGATACATATATAGAGCTTTCCAAGGAGGTGGCTCAAGGTGAAGTCGATCTTATAATATGGCCGGAGACGGCGATGCCTTTTTATCTTTACTATGACCCTCCGCTCGGCGGGCTCGTTACGGCATTGGCCAAAGAACTCAAGACGGACTTTATAGTCGGCGCGCCGCACTATGAGTATAAGTTGTTCTTAAAGAATCCTGGAGAGGCCGGCAACGCCGGCGAGAATAGAAGAGAATATGACATATATAACAGCGCCTTTCTCATCACCCCCGAAGACGGCTTCGCCGACAGGTACGACAAGGTTCACCTCGTGCCATTCGGCGAGTACGTGCCGCTAAGTAAACTTCTCTTC
>DAOVKH010000125.1 GCA_030631875.1 Deltaproteobacteria bacterium
AGCCATGGCAACGGTCGAAAGCCCTGCGCCCGTCTTCATAGAAGAGATAGCAGATGCCGCCGACATGCCCGTCATAATAGGCGCGCCGTCTTTTCCAATAGCACCGCCTATCGTAAGTACGTGGCCGTAACTTCCCTTATGCGTATCGGCACTCCTCGGCCTTAGGGTATCTTTAACCGTATCTACGTCTATCAGATTCCACTCAATAGATGAATCTTCTACCAGCTGAGACGGCAGACCGATATCTACGAGTATCAACTCTCCGGTATAATCCCTACCCGGATATATGACCGAGCCGAGCTTGGCTAAGGCCATAGTAGCCGTTATGTCGGCTCGTACGGCTCTGCCAAGAAGACGACCGTTTGTCGCATCTATGCCTGAAGGGATATCGACCGAGACAATCGGCTTACTGCTCTTATTTATAAGGTCTATGGCATCCTTGCATACGCCTCTTACGTCGGTAGTAAGCCCCGTGCCGAATATAGCGTCTACGATAATATCGCTGTGGCGAATCTTCGAGGCAAACTTCTTAAGCGTACGCGTGGACTTTATCTCTAAGACCTCGCCACCCATATTATTCCATATGGTAAGGTTCACACGTGCATCACCTTTAATATCTTCCGTACTTCCAAGGACGAAGACTACTACGTCAATTTTGTTATTAGCAAGGTGGCGTGCCATTACAAAGCCGTCGCCTCCGTTATTGCCCTTGCCACAGAGTATCGACACCTTAGCCCGACGACCTTCTCTTAAGCAAGGCTCAAGCTCATCTATTACTACCTCAGCTACTCCACGCCCTGCGTTCTCCATCAAGACAAGGCCTTTTATGCCATAATCCTTAATGGCCGACCTATCTATGGCACGCATTACCTTTGCCGAGACAATCTTCATACCCTTAACTACTGCCCGATTTTTCTACTATGACCTGCGCCACGCCGTACTCACGCTCATGAGAGAGCGAGACCATCAGGTTATAGTCACCTGAAAGTCCCTCAACGGTAATACTCGGCCGACCGTCTTTAGCGTTAACCACCTCTATGGACTTAAATGATAAAGACTTATCTCCGAGTGCTTTTATCGTGGCCTCCTTTGCGGCAAAGCGCACGGCTAAGTGTTCGGCAAAGTTCTTCTTTGCCTTACAGTAGGCAAGCTCGCCCTCGGTAAAGAGGCGTGCCTCAAGCCTGCCTCCCCACTTAGAGAGCGCCTTCTTAAAGCGTCCCACACCAACTATATCTACACCTATACCGTAGAGCACTTTAACCTATCAACCTCTTCATCTCTCTTACGGCCTCTTCTATGCCGGTGTATACGCTTCTGGCTATAATGGAAAAACCTATGGCAAACTCTTCTATCTCGCGCATTGCGGCTATGGGTGCGATATTCCTATAATCAAGGCCGTGACCGGCATGAACGCTGAGCTTTAGCCTTGAGGCCAATATGGCGCAATCCTGAATTCTCTTAACCTCAACCCTTTTTTCGGCAATGCTCTTTGCCTCGGCGTATGTGCCGCTATGAAGCTCAACACCCGTTGCCCCAAGCTTATGGCTCATCTTGATGGCATCGGCATTGGGGTCTATAAAAAGATTTACCGGAAGTTCCGAACCCCTAAGCTCACTTATGAATCCCTTGAGCTCCTCGGAGTTTGTCTTTAGATCTAATCCGCCCTCTGTCGTAAGCTCTTGGCGCTTCTCCGGAACAAGTGTAACGAGATCCGGCTTTATCTCCATCGCTATCTTTAACATCTCCGGCGTTGCTGCCATCTCCAGATTGAGGTCGGTCTTTATCGTACGGCGAAGAATCGCTAAATCTCTATCCTGAATGTGCCTGCGATCCTCACGCAGATGTACGGTGATACTATTCGCTCCGGCCACTTCGGCGCGAAGTGCCGCCTGAACCGGATCGGGCTCATCGGATAAGCGCGCTTGCCTTATCGTTGCCACATGATCTACATTTACAGATAACCTTGCCACTCACCTAAACTCCTCTTACTTAAAGTTGCCGTCTTAAACCCCTATCTCTTCTCTTATTATCTCTGCCAAGGACTCGGCCATATTATTTATCTCCGTCTCACTCTTGCCTTCGACGGTTATACGAGCCAACTGCTCTGTGCCTGAGTACCTGATAAAGGCACGCCCGCAACCCTCAAGCTCGCCTTGAATTTCTTTGAGCGCTTTACTCAGCTTCGCCATCTCTTCAATAGGACGCTTTTCGGTGACCTCCACATTCAAGAGTATCTGCGGATAGGTCTTCATTACCTTACTAAGCTCCGAGAGCTTACCCTTACCCTCGACCATTACGGCCAAGATCTGAAGTGCCGTTATTATGCCGTCGCCTGTAGTTGTGTGGTCGAGCGCAATAATATGGCCCGACTGCTCGCCGCCGAAGTTGTAGCCGTTCTTCATCATCTCCTCTACGACAAAACGGTCTCCAACACCCGTCCTTACGACCTTACCGCCTACGGCCTCTATAGACTCTTCGAGCCCTGAATTACTCATTATGGTAGCGACAAGTGTGTCGCCTTTAAGCGTCCCCTTATCTATCATATCCTTTGCGACTATCGCCATTATGTGGTCGCCGTCTATGATGCCGCCCGATTCATCTACGAGTATGCACCTATCTCCGTCGCCGTCTATGGCTATACCTATATCGGCGCCGACTTCCCTTACCACCTTACTTAAATTCTCCGGATAGAGAGCTCCGCAATTAAGGTTTATATTTTCTCCGTCAGGGTAGACACCTATCGCGATGACCTCTGCTCCAAGCTCGCTAAATACCTCAGGGGCGACCTTATATGTAGCACCATTGGCGCAATCTACTACTACCTTCATTCCATCGAGTGTCAGATCCTTTGGAAATGTTGCCTTGGCGAATACCGAGTACCTGCCCATGGCATCATCTATCCTATAGGCCTTACCAAGTGCCGAGGCCGTGGGTCGATGAGCCGGGTCGTTATCATCGAATATAAATTCTTCTATCTCAAGCTCAAGGCTCTCAGGGAGCTTAAGTCCGTCATGTGTAAAAAATTTTATCCCGTTATCCTGATACGGATTATGCGAGGCCGATATAACGACACCCGCATCAGCTCGCATCGATGATGTTATGAAGGCGATACCCGGAGTCGGCAACGGGCCAACCATAATGGCATCGACACCCATAGAACATATACCCGCCATCATGGCACTCTCTATCATATAACCCGACAAGCGCGTATCCTTACCGATAACTATCTTGTGCCTGCGCGGTTCGTTCTTAAAGACGTATGCTATGGCACGCCCGAGCTTAAGTGCCGTCTCGGCCGTCATAGGCTCTACATTGGCCACCCCTCTAACTCCGTCTGTTCCAAAGAGTCTCTTCTCGGTCATTTACCCTTACCCTTCTCTTCAACGGTTATGGTTACTGTAACGCTCTCCGGCTCAACCCCTTTTACGGGCTTACCGGATATATCGAGTAATACCTCTTCAAAGCTATTGTCCGTCAATATGCCGGTGATATCGATGGGTGTCGTCTTTATGGAACCAACCTTCTTCAGATCCTTCTTCCTGCCTATGACCGTACCTTCGCTTGGCAGAACAAGCACGCTCTTTACCTGAAAGCCCTTTGCCGGCTTTCCTGTAAACTTAACCTTAACGGGAACGGACTTCCGCTCAAGGCTTTCAAGCTTTACATCAACGGAGAATGGTCTAATCCTAACGACATCGATCCCTGACGGCATCTTTATATTCCCAGGCGAGAGCCTGTATGTATTCGAGCCTGCTACAGCACCGCTTAGATCGACCGACGCGCTCAACTCGGCAGGAGAGATATCGTTTATGATACCCTTATGACCGATGACGCGCACCTCTATCTCTTCGACCGAGTTGTCTATGACGACCATCTCTTCGGGTATGCCCTTAAGCCCCAGAGATATCATCAGTCCGACCTCTACCTTCTTCTCTCCGACGACCAAGAACCAAAGTATCAGCGAGAAAAAGAGTGCCAAAAACTTAAGGGTCAGGTTCTTATAGAAGAGACCTTTCCACGAAAATCCGACTTTCTTATCTGAAGTATTAAGCCTGCTCACAGCTCTTTACCTTCCCCTTGACTTTAAGTGGCTAAAGAAACCTCGCTTGCCGCTACCCTCTATCGCGAAGGGACGGCGAAGCTTTGCCAAAAACTCTGTCGGCTCTATGCCGAACTCCAAACGTTCTTCTATTACAATGGAAATATCCCCACTATTCTCGGAGACAATTATCACAACGGCGTCGGTCTCTTCCGAGAGCCCAATGCCTGCTCTGTGGCGCGTACCCATGGACTTTATCAGTTCTTTACGCGTAAGCGGGAGTATGCATCCGGCTCTATCGAGCCTCCCGTCACGCACAATGACGGCTCCGTCATGTAGTGCCGATGAGGAATTAAATACCGTTAAGAGCAACTCTCTTGAAAGCTCGGCATCTACCTCCACGCCCGACTCTAAAAAATCAGAGAGATCAACGCCACGCTCTATGGCTATCAACGCTCCGGTACGAGCAAGGCTCATAGTAACTACCGCCTTGCTTATCTCCTCTAAGTAGGCCGTCGAGCCTGCGACCTCGCGCGTTGCGAAGGGACGTCCCATCTGCACGAGGGCTCTTCGCATATCCTGCTGAAAGACGACTATTATAAATATTACGATCGAGCCTAAGAAGTTAGCGAGTATCCAATGAAGTGTCAGGAACTCAAGGCGCGCCGATACAAAGTAAACACCGACGATTATCGCCAAGCCCCAGAGCATCCTCTCGGCACGGGTCCGCTTTAAAAAAAGCATTAGCCAATATAGAATAACCGCAACGACGGCTATGTCGATTACGTCTAATATACCGGGGAGTCTCTCTATTATATCTTCCATATCACATACCCGTTAAGTAACGCTTAAAATAATTTCGCTTACGTCTTTACGTTCTTCAAAGAACCTTCCGAATGTTTTGTATCTCGTTGGCCATATCTGCGGCCAAGCGCGTCTCTCTTACGTCGTGAACTCTAAGCAAGCTCGCGCCGTTCATCACACCCGCAACGGCCGCAGCAACACTTGGCATAAGTCTCGCCTTCGTCTCTGGTGCGACCTTGCCCATAAAGGACTTTCTCGAAGCACCGAGCATTACCGGTACGCCAAGTGTACGAAACTCACCGAGCCTCTTTATGAGTTCAAGGCTTGCTTCAGCGGACTTGCCAAAGCCTATGCCCGGATCTACTATAATCTTATCCCTTGCTATCCCTTTACTCAGGGCAAACTCTATGCGCTCCTCTAAGTAGCCGTATACCTCACCTATCAAATCTTCGTAATCGGTCTCGGCCTGCATATCCTTAGGCGTGCCGCGCATATGCATCAGAACAACTGCCGCGCC
>DAOVKH010000097.1 GCA_030631875.1 Deltaproteobacteria bacterium
AAGCTCGTTAGTGAGAAGTTGGCGGCTTGCGTGAATATTATCCCCGAAGTGCGCTCCATATATATGTGGAAGGGTAAGGTCTGCGACGAGCAAGAGGTCGTCTGTATATTGAAGACCAAGCGCAGTCTATTTGAAAAGCTCAAGGCACGTATAATAGAGCTTCACCCATACGACCTGCCTGAGGTCGTAGCTACAGCCATAGCTGACGCAAGTGCCGAGTACCTTCGGTGGATAGACGAGGTTACGGGGTAACCGTCTACTTAAGCTCGAACTGAACCGCCACCTTCGCAGATATTGTTATATCTCCGTAGCCGACGTTACTACTCATGCCGGGGCTATCTGCGATTCCTCTGCTCATGACATTTGAGTAGCTCTCCGTGGCAAAGTAATACTGGGAGCTTGCCTCAGCGATGGAGTGAACCTTACCGAGCCTTACTCCAAGCACGTCTGCCATATGTTCGGCCTTCTCTTTGGCCGCAAGGAGGGCCTCTTTAAAGCGCTCTTGTCTTATTTCAAATTCGTCGTTTCTCTTATACTCTGTATTATTTAGCGATATGTCGTCGTACATGGCGAGCTTGTTGTATACATTGACGAGGTCGTCAATATTCTTCACCTCAAGCTCTACGGTACATTCAGAGTAGTATCCCTTGAAGACATATGAGTTGTTCTCCCACTCCGACTCCTTACCCTGCGATACGAGAGACTTTCTTATCTCTTTATCTGTAAGGCCCAGAGGTTTGAGATCTGCGGTGAGCGTTGCGAGGGTCTTATTGAGTGCCGTCTTGCTCTCGTCCATGGTCTTTTTTACGTAGCGGAGCTGTATGTGAATTGTCGCTGTTTCGGCTCGTACTACTATCTCTGATTTACCTGTAACACTTATCTTTCGTATATCGTCTGAGCCTTTGGCAGGCACTTGAAGGACGAATAGTACCGTTGCTGTAAGTAAGATAGTTAACAGAGGTGTACGCATTTCAGTCTCCTTGCGTTTAAGGTTCCTTGATTAGGAATAATTATACCAAAGGAAGTCTTTTTTGTCTCAAATATCAGAGGTCTTGGGGCAAACCTTTCCTTTTGACAAAACCAAAGCAATTACATATAATAATCGATTATCTTAAATACGCATAAGATTGTGATTTTTTAGGGGATTTTTACTTACAGGGAGCTCATGGCAGATATATCAAAGATACGGAATTTTTCTATAATCGCCCATATTGATCACGGCAAGTCAACACTCTCCGATAGGATATTGGAGTTGACAGGTGCCCTCTCCGATAGGGAGAAGAAGAACCAGTTTATGGACAAGATGGAGCTTGAGCAGGAACGAGGCGTTACCATCAAGGCGCAGACGGCGAGACTTACCTATAAGGCAAAAGACGGTAATGATTATATCTTAAATCTTATAGATACGCCCGGCCACGTTGACTTTAGCTACGAGGTCAGCCGTTCTCTCTCGGCCTGTGAAGGAGCAATTCTTGTCGTTGACGCTTCGCAGGGTGTTGAGGCGCAAACCTTAGCACACCTCTATAATGCAGTCGATGCCGGCCTTGAGATAGTGCCCGTTCTGAATAAGATAGACCTCCCCTCGGCAGACCCTGAACGTGTACGGGAAGAGATAGAAGAGGTCTTAGGCCTCGATGCCTCGGATGCAGTCTTGGCGAGTGCCAAGGCCGGTAAAGGGATAGCGGAGATATTGGAGGCCGTAGTCGAGCGCATGCCCGCACCAGAGGGTGATAAGGATGCGCCACTGAAGGCTCTTGTCTTTGATACTTGGTTCGATGCCTACAGAGGTGTTGTCGTGCAGGTGAGGGTCGTCGATGGTTTGATCAAGAAGGGCATGAAGATACGCTTCATGGCAACAGGCAAGGAATTCGATGTAGATACGGTTGGTGTCTTTGCGCCGAATCCGACGAATGTTAAGTCGCTCGGCCCAGGTGAGGTAGGCTTCGTAACGGCGGCGATAAAGGACGTGCGTGATACGAGTGTCGGCGATACCATGACGGGTGTAGAGAATCCTACGCAAGAGCCTTTAGACGGGTATAAGGCGGCAAAGCCTATGGTATTCTCAGGCTTGTACCCGATAGATTCTGTTCAATATGAAAACCTTAAGGACGCAATGGAGAAGTTGAAGTTAAACGACGCGGCCTTTACATACGAGCCTGAGACTTCAATGGCTCTGGGCTTTGGCTTTAGGTGCGGTTTTCTTGGGTTATTCCATATGGAGATAATTCAGGAACGCTTGGAGCGTGAGTATAACCTCGACTTGATTACTACGGCTCCGACCGTTGTATATAGGGTTACGAAGATGGACGGTGAGGTCGTATATGTCGAGAACCCGACGAAATTGCCGCCCGTTCAGGCCATATCAAAGTTCGAAGAGCCATATATTTTGGCCTCCATACATATGCCCTCTGAGTACTTGGGCCCCGTCCTTGGTTTGTGCGAGGCCAGGCGCGGCGTACAGCGTGAGATGAAGTACATCACAACCGACCGTGTGATGGTCGTCTACGAGATGCCTCTCTCTGAGGTCGTACTTGATTTTTACGATAAGTTAAAGACCTTGACCCGTGGTTACGCTTCAATGGATTACGAGTACCACGACTATCAGGAAGGCAAGCTCGTTAAGCTCGACCTCCTGATAAATGGCGAGAGCGTTGACGCGCTATCGCTCATCACGCCCAAGGAGAAGGCGCAGTCGCGCGGGCGTGACGTTGCGGCAAAGATGAAGGAGATTATTCCGCGTCAGATGTTTGAGATAATAATTCAGGCGGCCATAGGGACGAAGGTCGTAGCCAGAGAGACGGTGCGTGCGCTCAGGAAGAACGTTACGGCAAAGTGCTACGGCGGAGACATTACGAGAAAGCGAAAACTCCTTGAAAAACAAAAGGCCGGTAAGAAGCGAATGAAGCAGGTCGGGAGCGTTGAGCTCCCCCAAGAGGCCTTCCTTGCCGTACTTAAGATAGACTAAGACCTTACTTAAACGGAGAGAGGTAGTTGCTATGTTTAATATATTTAAATTCTTTAGAAAGAAGAAGGTAGAGAGCCCGGAGCATAGCGTCGGCATCGTCGAGCTAAAGGAGGCATCACCCTCTAAGCAAGGTAAGAGTAGGAGGCGTGAGACCATCGAAGCCATAGTGATAGCGATACTCTTAGCTTTATTTATAAGGGCATTCGTCGTGCAGGCCTTTAAGATACCGTCAGGCTCAATGGAGAATACACTGCTTGTAGGAGACCATATACTCGTCTCTAAGTTTGCTTACGGCCTGCAGGTGCCGAAGTTATCTCTCATAGGTTGGTCCGTTAAGCGTATAGGCGGCGTGCCGGTACTTCCCATACCGATTATGGATTCAGCGGTTAAGCCCCTGTGGGGTGGTGTGGAGAGGGGTGATGTCATAGTATTTCGTTACCCTGAGGAGCGTGAGAGGGATTACATAAAGCGTGTCGTCGCACTTCCGGGAGAGACCGTTGAGATAAAGAAGAGGGTCATATACATAGACGATGTTATATGGAACGAACCTTTTGGGGTGCATAAGGTTAGTCAGTGGACCGCCGGCGATAACTTTGGTCCCTTCACCGTGCCTCGCGACCACGTATTCGTGATGGGCGATAATAGAGAGAGGAGCCATGACAGCCGTTTCTGGGGGACTGTGCCAATATCCGATATAAAGGGCAGGGCATTTGCAATATATTGGTCGAGGGATCCGTCGAAGTCATGGCCAAAAGGTATCAGAAGCGACAGGCTCGGAGATGGAATACCGTCCCAGAGGTAGGGGCGCAAACGTTGACTTTCCCTTGAATATTAAGGGGTTTGGTGATATAAGAGGGTGGAGCGGAGGCTTTTATGGTTTTCCATGAAGATGAATACGCTACCTTGGATATGAGGCAATGCCTTAATAATTTCATTGATTATATGGAGGTCGAGCGCGCGGCCTCTGTGAATACCCTTTCGAGTTACAGGAGGGATATCGAGCAATTAATCTCTTTCTTGGAATCGCGTGAAGGGGAATCGTGCGAAGGGGATAGCCCTAAGTCTATAAGAGATATCAGGGAGTCCGATATAAGCGGCTTTGCGGGCGTTATATACGAGAACTCTTCAAAGACGACCGTTGCCCGTAAGATATCTTCTATAAAGAGCTTCTTTAAGTTCCTGATAAAGAAGGGCTATATAGAAAAAAACCCGATAGCGGCCATGCCTATTCCAAAGGTCGATAAACGCCTCCCAACGGTACTTACCGTCGATGAGGCTAAGGTCTTGATGGAGACACCAAGGCCAAAGGCTAAGACTTCTAAAGCATTAAAGAGCAAGAGCAAGAAGGCTCTTAAGAGTAAGGCCTTTAGATTGCGCGAACTCGTGCGCGATAGGGTGGTGCTTGAGATACTCTACTCAAGCGGGCTTCGAGTGAGCGAACTTACCGGGCTTAGGATTAAGGACCTTGATATTAATGAAGCAACCTTACGGGTACTTGGTAAGGGCGGTAAGCGGCGCATTGTTCCTATAGGCACGCCTGCCCTTGAGGCTCTTAAGGTCTACATGGCGCTTGAATGTGAAGGCGCGGCTTACCCGACTTACCCGACTTACGATGATATGCTCTTAAAGGGAAGAGCCAAGGGTGGTGCTATCTCGGTACGCACCGTTCAGAGGATAATAAAGAAGTATAGTGAGTCGAGTTCTATATCGAAGACCCCGACGCCGCATTCTTTGAGGCATAGCTTTGCGACACACCTCCTTGAGGGCGGAGTGGATCTGAGAATGATCCAAGAGCTACTCGGTCACGCAAGTTTGTCTACCACACAGAGGTATACGAGCGTATCGATGAAGCGACTGCTGGATGTCTACGATACGTCTCATCCGAGGTCTGGCAGTAATGGATGATACTTTAAGGAAGAATTGAAAGGTCTGATATGTCAGAGAGTACGGAAAATAGAAGGATAAGAAGCACTACGATACTTGCCGTCAGGAGAGACGGTAAGGTGGCACTGGCCGGAGACGGGCAGGTCTCACTCGGCCCTACGATAATGAAGAAGGGTGCGGTTAAGCTCCGTAAGATTCGCTCAGGAGAGGTCATTACGGGCTTTGCCGGATCTACCGCCGACGCGCTTACTTTGTTTGATAAGTTTGAAGCAAAGCTCGAAGAATTCAGGGGCAATATGAAGCGTGCCGTCGTTGAGTTGGCGAAGGAATGGCGGACGGACAAGTACCTGAGACGCTTAGAGGCGTTGCTGATAGTTGTAGATAAAGATTATAACTTCATAGTCTCCGGTACGGGCGATGTCATAGAGCCTGAAGAAGGTATCGCGGCAATCGGCTCGGGCGGTGCTTTTGCGCAGGCCGCGGCCAAGGCACTCATACGCCATAGTAAGCTCAGCGCAAAGGAGATTGCCTTGGAGGCACTCAAAATTGCCTCTGAGATATGCGTATACACCAACGATGAGATAACGGTAGAAGAGCTTAAGTAGTAAGTATATAAAATTAATCTAAGGGGTTTTATTAAAATGGATAGTCTCACACCGCGCGAAATTGTAGCGGAGCTTGATAAATTTATAATAGGCCAGAAGGGTGCTAAGCGTGCCGTTGCCATAGCGCTTAGGAATCGCTGGCGTCGTCAGCAGGTCGATACGAAGCTCCGTGATGAGATATCGCCTAAGAATATAATAATGATAGGCCCGACGGGTGTCGGTAAGACCGAGATTTCACGGCGTTTGGCGCGCCTTGCAGGCGCGCCCTTCATTAAGGTCGAGGCCAGTAAGTTCACGGAGGTCGGCTACGTCGGACGTGATGTTGAAAGCATTATACGCGACCTTACCGAGTTGGCCGTAAAGATGATTAAAGATGAAGAGACGGTCATTGTAGAGAAGAAGGCCAGAGAGGCCGCAGAGGAGCGCGTACTTGATGCCCTGCTTCCGCCGACACCTGAACCGGAGGTCTCGGAGACTCCAACGCTAATATCATCTCCGTCCATATCTGACGACGATGAAGAAGATGGTGGCGAAGCCGACGAGAGTAAGGGCGCAGACCATCCTGCTAAGTCTCAGGCAAAGACGCGTGAGAAGTTAAGGGGGCTGCTTCGCAAAGGCAAGTTCGATGATAAGGAGATAGAGATAGAACGCACAGACCAGAAACTGCCTTCGGTGGAGATATTCTCTTCTTCCGGTATAGAAGAGATGGGCATGGACATCAAAGACCTCCTCGGCGGAATAATCCCAAAGAAGACCCGAAGGAGTAAGGTAAAGGTCCCTGAGGCATTCGATATCTTTACCACGGAAGAAGCCGCGAAGCTCGTAGATATGGATAAGGTTACGAAGCGTGCCGTTGAGCGTGTCGAAGGCTCGGGCATAGTCTTTATAGATGAGATAGATAAGATTGCAGGCCCCCAGAGCGGTCAAGGGCCGGACGTATCTCGCGAAGGCGTACAGCGTGATCTCCTGCCGCTCGTAGAGGGTTCGACCGTCAATACGAAGTACGGCATGGTCAGGACCGACCACATACTCTTTATAGCATCAGGGGCGTTTCATATATCAAAGCCCTCGGATCTTATCCCTGAGTTTCAGGGACGCTTCCCCATAAGGGTAGAGCTTGAGTCCCTGAGCGAAGGCGACTTCGTGAGGATTCTAACGGAGCCCGAAAATGCTTTAATTAAGCAATATACGGCCTTACTTGATACCGAAAAGCTGAAGCTCGACTTTACCGAAGAAGGTATAGCAGAGATTGCCTCCATTGCCGCCTCGGTAAATGAGAGGACGGAGGATATTGGCGCAAGG
>DAOVKH010000033.1 GCA_030631875.1 Deltaproteobacteria bacterium
TACGAAAGAATTCTTATATATCTGAACCTTAAAGCACTTAGACAACCGCCCCTTTACCTCGGACTCATAGCGAGAGTCGGTAAAGAAGAACGCCTGCTTATCGGCTATTAGTATATGAGCACTACTGCCGCTGAAGCCTGACAGGTAACGTATATTGGCAAGCCCTGAGACAAGCAACGCATCTATACCGCTCGCCTTCAGGCTCCTGCGAAGAGCCTTTAATCTATCCTCGGCCTGCAAAGACTATAAGTCAAGAGCGGTCCTTGTTCGCCCTGCCGCCCTCCTCAAATAGAACTTGCCCTGACCGGTATTGCCGCCCTTAGATATTACGAGGGCAATAAAGTACTCAGGCGTTGCGAGCCTCAATATTACGCTCAACCCTTCGGAGGATATAATGAATTCTTCTACATCACCTAAGTTAAGTATATTCGATGCCTTGCATATCTCGCCCATAACCTTACCGTACTCTACGCCGAGTGCTTCCAGATCACACTCCACACCTTCGCGCTTATAGTCCTGTAGGGCTATACCGTCGAGACCCATTATCGTTGCGGCCATTGAGCCTTTTGTCGGGTCTACGAGTTCTTTTAATATCTGCAGGAAGTCCATATAGTAATCCGCTCCTTGTCTTTGAAGATCTTTTTAGAATAAATACGCTTTGATAAAACCTTACTCACCCTTCTTCGTCTTTGCTCGTCTTGCGCCTTTGGCCAAAGCCTCCAGCCCCTTTACCTTATCTTCGAGTTCGCTCGAATCAGGAGTTTCCGCAAGGAGTATCCTATATATCGCCATGGCATCTCCCAAGCGTCCTTGAGATTCAAGAACCTCTGCCATGGTCTTGGTGAAGAATATATCGTCTTTCGGAAGAAGCTCAGTTTTTGCCATATATCGTTAAAAAAAGCCTGTTTTTGATAAAATAATAAAGAAAACACATTAAGTCAAGTATAAAAGAAAAGACCCTTAAAGGCAAGATCATAGTAGCTCACCGCAGATAAAATCCCGAATCAACAAACCCCAATAGCCATAAGGGTCGCATCAGAAGGCCTGGGTGACTCGCGCCCTAAATATCGGTCAAAAAATTAAGCGTGTCACCGTCGCTAATATCGCAAAGAGATACCTCTCCGATGGCCTTTGGAAGCACGAAACGCAGAGTCCCGCCCTTGACCTTCTTATCCAACTTCATCGCCGCGAGGAACTCCTTAGGCTCTAAACCGTCTACATGTGTCTCAAGGCCGATTGCCTCAAGCAACTTCTCGATACGCTCAGGGACTTGGGCGTCGCAGATGCCGAGCTTGACGGCAAACTTCCCTGCCATAACCATCCCTATTGCTACGGCTTCTCCGTGCTTATACTTCGAATAATTTGTCAGAGCCTCTATGGCATGGCCGAAGGTATGACCGAGGTTAAGTATCGCCCTAACGCCGCTCTCACGTTCGTCCTTTGCGACGACCTCGGCCTTAATCCTACACGAATGCTCTATCAACTCTATTACCTTACCGGTAGATATATCGCCGAGGGACGTGCCACTCTCTTCGAGCATCTCAAAGAAAGAACCCTCCCATATTATGCCATACTTTACGACCTCTGCCAGCCCTGCCCGAACCTCTCTCGCCTCTAAGGTCTTAAGAAGCTCCGGGTCTATATATACGCCAAGCGGCTGATAGAATGCACCGATTAGATTCTTACCGAGGCGGTGGTTCACACCCGTCTTGCCACCGACCGAGCTGTCGACCTGCGCTAAGAGTGTCGTAGGGACTTGAAAGTAAGGCACACCTCTCAAGTAAGTAGCGGCTACGAAGCCTGCCATATCGCCGACAACGCCGCCGCCAAGGGCTATGATGGCCGAGCCTCTCTCAAGACGTTCTTCAAGGAGCCGGTCGTAGACCTTTTCAATCTCCGTTAGGTTCTTATACTCTTCGCCGTCGGGAATCTCTATGACGAGCGGAAGGAAGCCTGCATCTTCGAGCGAGGCCACAGCAGCTTTTCTGTAAAGTGCCCCGACCGTTGGATTCGTAATTAATGCGCACCTCTTATTAAGAGGCCCTACGGTAAGCATGCGAGCACCCAAGTCGTTCAATAGACCGCGTTCTATGGCTATCTTGTAGGAGCGGTCTTTGCTTTGAGAGGCTCCACCCAAATTAACGTCTATAGTAGTACTGCTCATACGCTTTCCTCATGGTTCTTCAGTAAGGTTACTATCTCTTCTGTTAATTCGTCTAACCCCTTACCGGTCGTATCGATTGTAATATCAGAGTCAGCATAAGCAGAGGCTCTATCGCTTAAGAGACCTTCAATGTGCTCTCTAAGATTTTCGCTATCTTTAAGGAGCGGCCTCTTTTCACTTAGACCGACTCTCTCGACAATTTTTTCTACAGAAGCCGTAAGTAAGACAATAGTCCCCCAGGCTCGAAGCCTCCTGCGGTTATCGTCATCTACGACCATGCCGCCGCCCGTGGCTACGACGACGTCCTTGTGGTTCTTAGTCAAGTCGGCTACTACTTCGCGCTCCAAGGTGCGAAAGTTTGCTTCGCCGCTACCGTCTTCACCAAATATCTCGCTGACCGTAAAGCCACTGGCTCTCTCCTCGACCAACCTGTCGGTATCTAGAAAGCTCAAACCCAGCGCCTTAGACAAACGCCTTCCGAGAGCCGACTTACCTGTACCCATAAAACCTGTAAGAACAATATTCATATCGATTACGACTGAAGTAGATAGGAGATTTGCGGAGCGTTAGGTTTAGAACTTCTCCAACTGCTTCAGATATCCCTTGTAATTTCTCTTAATCTCAAGCATGGAGTCGCCGCCGAATTTTTCCAGAAAGACGCGCGCAACCTCAAAGGCCACTACGGCCTCGCCAACCACACTGGCGGCAGGTACGGCGCATATATCGCTACGCTCGATGGTAGCAAGGAACGACTTCTTTGTCCGTATATCGACAGACTTAAGGGGTTTATAGAGAGTCGGTATGGGCTTCATGGCCGCCCTTAAGATTATGGGCTCGCCGTTTGTCATACCACCCTCTATGCCTCCGGCGTTGTTCGTCTTCCGCATGAAGTGTTTGGCAGATGGCCAGTACTCGGCCTTCCCCTTACATGATGATGAAGAAGTGCCTTTAAAGCTAATCTCATCGTGCACGCGAGAACCGGGCGTAGAGCTTACGTCTCGTCCAAGCCCCACCTCAACGGACTTTATAGCCTGCACGCTCATCAAAGCCATAGTCAGACGAGCGTCGAGTTTTCTATCCCACTGTACGTGGCTACCGAGGCCCGGAGGCGTACCCGTTACGGCAACCTCAAATAGACCACCAAGGCTGTCGCCCTTTGCCTTAGCCATATCAACGGCCTTCTTCATCTTGCTCGTCGCCGCCTTTGAAGGACACCTCAGAGCCGAGATTTCGGCCGCCTTGAATAATTCACTCGCACTCTTCTTAGAATCAAGGAGAGAGGTCTTAGATGAAACACCCCCGACCCCTATCACCCAACTAAATACATCTATGCCGAATGCTCTTAAGAGTTCTTTACATACTCCGCCAACGGCAACCCTCGCCGCCGTCTCTCTGGCACTCGACCGCTCGAGTATGTTTCTAACATCTCCCTCGGCATACTTCATAGCGCCCGCTAAATCGGCATGCCCCGGGCGAGGTCTCGTAACAAGCTCGCCTCTCTTGGAGGAGCTTCCCTCTACGGACATGCGCTCGTGCCAGTTTTCCCAATCACGGTTAATGACGTTTATCATTATCGGTGAGCCGAGCGTGGTAGCAAACCTCACACCTGCCGTTATATCGACGACATCACGCTCTATGGCCTGACGTCCGCCCCGGCCGTAACCGCCTTGGCGCCTCGACATATCCGCGTTTAGAGCCTTTATATCAAGCTTAAGCCCTGAAGGCATGCCTTCAAGTAGGGCGCTTACGGCCTTTCCGTGCGATTCTCCTGCTGTCAAATATCTCAACATTACATGTCACCACCTAAAAAAAATGCACCCCGAAGGGTGCATCTTTGGGATATCTACTGTGATTAATACTCGTCTGAAGTGTGATTTTTTAGTATCGTTGGAGTTATAAAGATGAGTAGCTCTCTTTGATTATCTTTAACGGTCTTACTCTTAAATAGCCAGCCCAAGACCGGTATATCCATAAGGAAAGGTATGCCGCTGATCTGACTCTCTGTCTTGCTGACGACGATACCACCTATGACGGTCGTCTCACCGTCTTTTACGAGGACCTCGGTATTGGCCTCCTGCTTATCGATTCCCCTTTCACCCGTGGCATTTGCCTGTTCACCGGGTTTATTACTGCTCGCCTTTATCTTCATCATAACACTACCGTCAGGCGTAATATGAGGAGTAACGGTAAGACTCAAGTTGGCATCCAGAAACTTAGTTTCACCGTCCGAACCGGCAACCGGAATGGACTCACCCTGCTCTATCTTGGCCTCTTTATTATCCATGGTAACGATCCTCGGCCTTGAGATAGTCTTTGCAAGCCCCCTGCTCTCACCTGCCGATATACGCAGATCGAGCAACAACGGATTAGCACCGGACTTACCGAGCACGAAGCCTATAGCACCGAGTGAATCTTCGGCGGGCAGATTAACTGCCCAGTTCTGAGTCCCTGCAGTAAGCGTAGAGGTTGAACCAGGAACTGTCGGCACATCAAAAATATCAAAGTTAGGTGCAGAACCGAATGTAACCGTCTGAACCTTGTCTGTAGGGTTACCCACGGTCGTATCCAATCCCCACTGAATACCGAGAGAGCGCGTAAATGAGGAAGTGGCTTCAACTATTCGAGCCTCTATCAAGACCTGCGGGGTAGGTATATCGAGTTTTCCTATGTACGACAAGACCTCTTTAATGGAACTTCTCGTGGCCTTTACGATGAGGGTATTGGTTACTTCATGTACCGTTACCGTAGCCCTAACGTCATCCGTAAGAAGGCCTTCGATTTGACCTTTCATCGTCGTAGCCGTATCGTAGCTAATCCTTATATATTCGGTGACGAGCGGCTCGAGCTTTCTCTTTGCCATATCCGCGTCATGCTTTTGCTTGCGCTGGGCGGCAACCTTGGCCGTTGGAGCAACACGTATGACATTACCCTCTTCGATCATATCGAGACCGTTCATGAGAAGTATAATATCGAAGACCTGATCCCATGGTACATCCTTCAGCCTGAGAGAGACCTTGCCCGAAACGTCGCTTGTAGTTATTATATTTTTATCACTCACCTCGGCCAGCAATTTAAGTATATCCCTGACATCGGCATCGACCATATCTATGTCTATCCTCTGACCTATATAGCCGGAGTCCATATTATTAAGATCTCCTACCGCCTCGACCATCTTATCGTCTATCATAACATCATCAGCTTTTTTCTTAAACTTAGCTGAATCCTTAGCAAGAGAAAAATCTATATAGACCTTATCCCTGGTGACGTCCGATGAATACGCGACCTCCCTCTTAAGCTTGATTATGACTCTAACCATGCTCTCATCCCCTGTCATTGCCTGGAATGAACTTATAGTCAATACCGGTGTCTTTAAGTCACTGGCATCTAAGGTCATCTTCAGTTCTTCGGGTATTGTAGCATCCATTATATCGAGGGTTATAGACATCCCGTCCATAGACTCGGTAAGATCATAGTCGGCTTTACCGGAGGTCTTAATCATCAGCCTTGCCTGCCCTCTTACCTTCTTGAATAAGATATCCTTGATGGTAATGGCGGCTGAATCTTCACCATAAGATTTACTGTCAAAGCTGTCAGCTTCCTCAAATACGGGAGGCGTATAGTACTCCTCATCGTCTTCCGCGACCGGGGGGCTATACTCTTCTTCGTCTTCTTCCACGTAAGAAGCCTCTTCAGAGACCTCTTCCTCGTAAGAGGTCTCGCCGAATACGACAAGCAGGTCGCCTCTGCTCTTACTAAAACTATGCTCAGGAAGTTCACTCAGCGAAGAGTCGAAGACAAGCCTAACCTTATCCGGGTGCGCCCCAACCCTAACCCTATCTATAAACTCACTGTCGACAGATACCGTACGGCTTTCCAGCGTGGAGCCTAAACCCCATATATCGACAACGAGTCGGGTCGGGTCGTCCAAACCAAAGGAGTGGTAATTACCTATCTCGCCGTCGCCGGATATCCTGACAACCGTTCTCTCGGAATCAACTCGACTATCTATGTTGACTATGTTAGATGCCGGGCTTTGCGGAGAATACTCATCTTCTCCGTAGTATGCAGTATCTTCATCGCCTGCATCTTCATCGACCAAGAAGTCCTCGTCGCCTGCGGCCTCATCGCCTGCAACCTCGTCATCTGCGACTTCGTCATCAAAGAGTTCTGCGAAATCAAGGTCTTCCTCATCTTCATCAAGAAAGGCTTCATCGAAGTCCTCGACTTCAACGACATCTTCTTCTTCAACTATTACGCCCGGAACAAAGATATCTCTTCTAAGGTTTACAAGTATGCTATCCTCGCCGGACTGAAGGGCATGGGTAATACCTTCCTTCAGGGCAATCTCAATCGTTCCTATACGGTCATCGCCGTCGCCCGATGTAAAGGCCGTTATCTCATCTATAAAGTTACTGTCTACGACTATCGGACTCTCGATACTATCGAGAGTAACGCCTGGTATATCTATAACAAGCCTTGCCGGATCGGGGAGCGAATATGCCGTATACTTAACCGGACCGTCGGCCTCTATGAGGACGGCATCACCGTCGCCAACGACACTTATCACCTCTATGACCTGACCGACTATATCCTCACTTACGACATCGGAGAGGGCAGACTTTGCCTCTGAGGCGGCGTCACGATGAAAGGCCGGTTCTCTGTTCTGCACACAACCGGTAGCTATCAGGGTTAAGAGCATAATCGACGATAGCGTCAACCCCCTTAAGGAAAATAATCTACGCATACTCATAGCAACCTCCGTCAGCATCAATATTATTTAGTCTTATAAAAATACTCATGTTACCTTGCATCTTCAGGCAAAACTATCTCAATCCTATCTACGGCGGCAACACTACCATCGTTGTTCCACCTGATAGGCTCTTCCACAACAATCATAGAACCATGTATCTCTACGACCTTTCCACCTCTGCGCCCCATTTTCGTATCAACGAAAACAGAGTGCATATTGCCTTCTTTATCACGCACAACACCTCTGGTCTTGCCGATGCCGGCCATAACGGTCGTAAGCCTAAAGGTTCTTATCGGGAACTTCTCAAGAGGTCCTTTCCCCATACACTTGGGTCTCATGTCCCCCTCTTTGCACTCACGCCTGTCTTCTTCCATATAACGTATAAAAGGGTTACGCTCGATCTGCTCGGGGTTAACCGGAGAGGCCTCCTCGGAAGCAACATCAACCTTAACGACCTTTGACTTCTTTTTTTTCACATTGACAACAACGTCCTCTTCCTCACCACCACCGCCACCGCAGGAGACCAGTGCGAACGAGACAAGTATCGCCAGCAAGATGGCTGATAAACGTGTCATTTCTTCTTACCTTTCTTTTTAGCCTTAGCCGCCGCCTGCTCCTCTTCGGGTATGAACCTGAAGGTCAGAGCCGTAAAGCTACTATTCAAGATTGGTTCGGTCCCGCTAATCTCCGAAACGCTGACATCTATAGCCTCTATATTTACTATCCTTGAGAGCTTAGATATCTTATCGCAAAAACCGTAAAGACTTGCGTACTTGCCCTTAACCTTCATGGTAATGGGAACTTCCGCGTAGAAAGCCTTTGCCTTTTCAGGTTTAGGTTCAAAGTATATTATCTCCAGACCGGACTTCTTTGCGGCATCGTTTATGTCTTTTATCAGCTGAGGAATCTCTCTGCTGTCAGGCAACTGCTTTAGGGCCGCTATCAGCCTAATATCCAGATCTTCTTTTTCTTTTTTAAACTTCGGGATATCGGCGGCGATTCTCTTCTTATTTACTACCTTAGCCTCTATATCTTCAAGCTCTTCGGTGAGCGTAACTATAGCGGCCTGCTTGGGCTTGATCATCCCTGCATAAACAGCCCCGCCTACAGCCGCACACAGAACAATAAGTATCAGCACCTTATGCAGTGTCGGTAATCTAAGTATCTTATCTATCTTTGGTGAGCCTTGAATATCCACTTCTACCTCAATATCTCTATTGTGAAAGTAACCATATCTCTACCACTCTTCGGAGAACTCTTTATAACCTTCAAAACCACCGAACGGACACCCTCAGTATAGCCTATTCTCTCTATAAACTCGGAGACGAAATCACCGTCTCCGGCAACACCGCTGACTGTTATGTAATTCCCTTTATCGACAAGCTTCTCTACCCATACTTTCTTAGGCAAAGAATCCCTTATCATATTAAATATCCTGACAGGGCCGGCACGTCCTTTTTCAAGGTCGTCTACTGTATCAAGTTTATTTTGAACGAGACTTTTCTCGTGTTTAAGGTTTGTCAACTCACCAATTTGCCTCTCTATTGTCGCAAGCTCTTTCTCGGCATTCTTTATAGCGCCATCAAAGAGAGAGACGTCACCTCCAAGCTTTACCGCGTAACCAACGGAAGCAACCAGCACCATTACGAGCATAAGCCCTGCAACGGTTATATGAAACCTTAGAGATTCGCGCTTCTTTGCGGCTCTTATTGGAAGCAGATTAATGCGTATCATCTATCTCCGAGCCTCCTGGTTCCGAGCCCTACGGCAACCCCGAAGTAAGGGCCTATCTCCTGAAGGAATTCTTCATCAAAACTCTTAGGGTTATAGACAAGGCCGCCGAACGGGTTTACTATCTCAACGGGTATCTCCGTGGCTTCCTGCATAATCTCAAGCAGCCCCTGAACCTTGGCTCCGCCGCCGCTGAGCATAATCTTATTTACAACCATGCCGGGAGCACCGCTCAGATAGAAGTCAACGGACCTCTTCACCTCCATGGCTATCCCGTGAGAGACAGTCCCCATAACACCGGCAAGCTCTTCGGGGTCAATCTCATTGGATTTACCGAGTTTGGCATCCTCTGCCTCACTGAAACTTATATTAAAGTGTCTTTGAATCTCTTCGGTCAGCTGATTGCCGCCGCTGGAGTTACTCCTCGTAAAGGCCGTAACGCCGTTCGCTATAACACTTATACTCGTTATGCTCGCTCCTATATTTATCATGGCTACATTTTCTTCAGGGGCCAAGCTGTAGCTTATCTCCATCATGTTTTCAAGGGCAAAGGAATCTACATCTACGACCACCGGGTTAAGCCCGGCTTCCTTTAAGACGTTAACGTAGTCCTGTATAACATCCTTCTTGACGGCAACGAGCATGACATCCATCTGGCCGGTACCTTCGGTGTCTTCACCAAGTATCTGAAAGTCGATATAGACATCACTCATAGGGAAGGGAATATACTGCTCGGCCTCCCACTGAATGCTCTCGCCGAGTTCTTCTTCGGTCATGGCCGGCAGAGGAACCTTCTTTATTATAACGGAATGACCCGTAAGGGCGGATATGGTATCGGTGGCCGAGACCTTATGCTCCTTTAAGAGTTCGGTAAGGGTGTTCGTCACGGTCATAGAATCGATGATAGAGCCATCGACTATAGCCTCCGGCGGAAGATAGGCTATCCCCATCTTCTGTAGCTCCCAGCCCTTCTTCGACTGCTTGAGGGCTATGACCTTAATGGAGTTAGAGCCTATATCCAAGGCTATACATTCTTTTTTCTTGAAGAGCGATAATGCCATAATATCCACCTACGTTAATTACTCTATCTAATTCTACCGCAAAAAACCAAAGTTAGTCGGTAAATACGCGTCCCTTTTCAGAGAGCTTTAACCCCAGGGCCTGAATTATCTTTCGTTTCGTATCAACCCTGCAACTATAGCCCTTCTCTATCCTGTCTATGGTCAGCGGAGAGACTCCGGCCTTCCGGGCAAGCTCTGATTTGCTTAAGAGCATACCCTCTCTGATATCCTTGAGATTATTCGTTTTCATTGTAGCACACCTTCCAGGCTAAAAGAAACCACACTTGTCATCCTACCCCTACACCCCGGGCATTGCGCCTGAGCATAACACTTCTCCTATACGTAACACATCTGCAAAAAGAGATGCGCCGTATTTATAGCAAAATATATAACAAACAAGATAATTTGTCAAGTTTTTTTTTAAAAGAATATAAATTATATATAACTATATATATCTATATAAAAAAAGAGACCCTGAGGCCTCTTTTTGAAAAAGTTATATCGTTAATATTCTCACTGCTCATCGTAATATCAGTTGCTCTAAAAGTGCATCCGACTAAAGTCTCGTCCACCTGAGCATCCTTGGCACCGACATGCCGACGGCCACACCCGATGCTACGGGTCTGCTTCCGAAGACATCTAAAGATCCGTTGACATAGACGTCAGCCTGATTATCTACGTCCTCTACAATACCGTCGCCTTCTATCATAAGGGTTCCGTATACAACGGCGGTACCGGTGACCTTAAGATCTCCCATAACGAATATCATGCCCTCCCAAGTGAAGTTACCGGCTATTTCAAGGTCTCCTGTTACTATAAGAAGTCCCCTTCCCTCACCTCCGTTTATCTTGATCGGACCGTAGCTCTCGTTGTTTGCCTCATCGTAGTTGTCTATGACTATTATCTGCGGCTTTTCATTACATATATGGCTGGCAAATTCGGTGTCGGCGCCGGCACCGGTAGTATCGTTGTCGCACATGGTTCCAAAGCCTCCGTCATCTGCATAGTCGTCGCCCGTGATGTTAGATGCATTACTTCCCGTGTGTAGATCCGATACGTCGGCATAACTTCTAACGGCATCCAACGACATTCCGAGGTAAGTTAGCATTCCGCCATCATTATCCGTAGCCGCAGCATCATATGTATATGGCGGCTCCCATGTGCCCGGGCCGTAATCAACGTCAATCGAAAGATTTATACAATCCACACCATCACAGCCATCTACATCCATATCGCCCATAAACTCTGAGAAGGAAGCCACGTTGCCTCCAATAGAGCCTCCGCCGCCAATGGCTATCTCGCCCTCTGTAAAGAGGATAGTCTCTCCGGGAGGCAGAAGGTTAAGTCCAACTGGAGATACGTAGGCTCTTACAACCGCGACCGTACCTGCAACTGTCGTACCTGTGGAGGTTATCTCATATACAGGAAAGGCCGAATCGCAATCTCCGGGTGCATTACCGCCTATGAAGGCGTAACAGTATACGACAAGCTCGTTATCGTCGCAGTTAA